>JBDUCG010000057.1:0-8709 GCA_040003565.1 Chloroflexota bacterium
GCTACGCGACGCTGCTGCACGAGGCCGGGCAGACGGAGGCCGCGGCCGCGACGCGAGCGCTTCTGGACGAGCCCGCGGTGCATTTCCGCGCGGTGCGGCCGGGCGCCGACATCGTCGACCAGACGATCTCCACGGAATGACCGCCGCGACGCAGTAGCGCGCCGCTAGGCGAGCAGCGCCAGCAGCCGATCGAATAGAGCCGCGCCACTTCGCGTCCGTCGTGGTCCGAGCGCGAGGAGCTCCGGCGTCAGTCCCGTTTCCGGTAATCCGAAGCGCACGCGTCTGGGCTCGAGCTCATCGATCGCGCGATACCACCGCAGGAGCGATTCTCGAAGCAGGATGTGGCGCTCGAAGCCCGCCGCGTGCGTGTCGTGTCGGCGTCGCGCCGAGCACGCAGCGTCGCCTCGTCCAGGTCCGATACGAGGTAAAGATCGGCGAGAGCGTAGTGACCCGCGCTGAACGCTTCGCGAGAAATCTCACGCTGCAGGACCCACTCGCGCTCGGACACCTGGCCGGAGCGCCAGAGTGTCCACACGTAATGGAGCTTGAACTGATCGACGTCCACGACGACGACGCCGTCACGCCGTTCGGCCGCGAGCACTTCGTTCCATCGTGCGACATTGCGCCCGACCCAGAAACGCGCCTGCGCCTCGAGATCCGTGGGCACGGTCGCGTGTTCCGGCAACTGCTCAAGCAGCGCGTACTTGCCGCCGTGCGTGCGGCACCACGTCGTTTTGCCCGCGCCGCTCGGGCCCTCGACGACGACGATCACGAGCAGGAGGCTATGCCCCTCGCGCGGGGCTAGTACGAACGGCGCCGGCCTTCCGTACCGATTCGGCTATGGCGTCGTTCTGGCCTCAGCGCGAAAGTGCGGTGCGCACGCCACCGGGCGGCGGTGGCAAGGCAGGGGAGGCGACCGGGTGTCACGACGGAAGGCTGATCGGCCCGTCCGCTGGGTAGCGACGTTCGTTGCGGTCGCGGTGACGTCGACCATCGTCGCGCTCTTCATCGGACTTCTCGCGCTGCGTTTCGTCGGGCTGTCCACATACGTCGTGCAGGGTGGCCCTACGGAGTCGATGGTGCCGATCGGCTCGCTCGTGCTGGTCGCGCCCGCGTCGCCCAGCAGGGTCGTGACCACTCCCGATGAGAACAGCGTCGAGGCGGAGCCCGCTGCGCCACGAGGTACGGCGTGGGTCGCGATCCCGACGCTGGGCTACGCCGTCAACTATGCGGAGTCGTATTCACCGTCGATCCTGATGGGACTCGTCGTGTGGGTCCTATCGATGTTCGTCGCTAGAGTTCTGGCGCCGTATTCGTCTACTGCGCGGAGGCGGGTCGCGGTTTAGACCCGCGGGTCGATCACGCGGCCGTACTGAGTCGTACGACGTATGACCCGCGGCTCTCGCTGACCTGTCGGGGTGGCCGGACTCGAACCGGCGAACCTCCGCTTCCCAAAAGCGGCGCGCTACCAACTGCGCCACACCCCGCCTTGCCGGCCTCAAGAAGTCGCTGCCGAGTACGAATCGCGTGACAGTTGGCACACACGAGGTCGCACTTCGTCAGCTCTTCAAGGATCAGTTTACGGCTACGACTTCTCAGCCGGTGGCCTATCTCGCCGAGCTTGATGACGCCCGGGCGATGGTCCCATTGCATGGCCTCCGGCGGAAAGATCCCACCACAGTCCATGCACGGCTTTCCCGTCTTGAGCTCGCGGAGCCATTGTTCCTTCGCCGCTTTGGAGACGCGTCTGCTGACTTCATGACGAAGTCGTGTGCGTTGGTAATACTCGCGGTCATATGCAGTGCGGCATGACTTGCACCACACCTGGAAGCCATCCCTGTAGTTCCACTCGTGAAACTCGGAGGTCGCTTTCAAGACGCCGCATTTCGAGCAACGCTTCATTTGGAGCGATAGTACGTCTGTTCGATACCAAAATCAAGCGCACTTATCCACATTCTGCGCGCGCGCATGAGTCGCTCTTAGATGCGATCCAAAGCATGGTGCGAGACACGCGCGTGAAATTCCCCGTACCCTTGACCCGCACCGCGCGCTGAGGAGTAGAAGGGTTGTTCGCTGCCTGGGGCCGCTTCGTCTATCGCCGTCGCTGGCCCGTCCTCGCGATCTCCGTCGCCCTTCTCCTCGCGTCCGGCTTCATCGCCTCGCAGGGCGGGAAGCTTCAGAGCGGCGGCTTCATCGAGACCGCCGAATCCGGACGCGCCTCAAAGCTGATCGAGCAAGAGCTCCCACGCGTCGGCGGCTCCACGTTCACGCTGATCTTCTCGAGCGACACGCTGGACGCGAAGGACCCGGCGTTCCGCGCCGCCGTCGAAGCCTCGCTCGCGTCGCTGCGGACCGACCCACGCGTAGACACGATCAGCACGCCCTACGACGCGAGCAACGTGGCGCAGCGTGGATTCTCGAAGGATGGCAAAGCGATCACGGTCGACGTCGCCGCGAAGGACACCATCGACGTCGCGCGCGACTACTACCCCGAGCTGCGGGCGAAGGTGACGTCCGACAAGCTCAAGGTCCAGGCCACGGGCATCCTCGCGATCAACAACGGCTTCAACGCGGTGCTGCTGCAGGACCTCCAGCGCGCGGAGGTGGTCGCGCTACCGCTCGCGCTCATCCTCCTGCTCGTCGTGTTCGGCACCTTCGTCGCGGCGCTGATCCCGCTCGGCACCGGTGTGCTCGCGGTGATGAGCGGCATCGCCGGCATGTTCCTCCTGTCGCGCATCACCGACGTCTCGGTCTACGCGCAGAACGTCGTGACGCTCATCGGTCTCGGCGTGGCGATCGACTATTCGCTGTTCGTGACGAGCCGCTTCCGCGAGGAGATGCGGCGCGGCCGCACCGTCGAGGAGGCGCTCGCTGTCGCGATGTCCACCTCCGGTCGCGCGGTGACGTTCTCCGGGATCACCGTCGCGATCGGGCTTTCCGGGATGCTCTTCTACGAAGGCACGTTCCTCCCCTCGATGGGCCTCTCCGGCGCCGTCGTGGTCGCGAGCGCGGTCCTTTACGGGCTCACGTTCCTGCCCGCGCTGCTCGGCTTGCTCGGACACCGCGTGGATCTCCTCCGTGTGCCGATCTTCCAGCCAGACAGCAGTGGGCGCGGCTGGTGGCACACGATCGCGATGGCCGTCATGAAGCGACCCGTCGCGGTGCTCGTGCCGGTCGTCGCGGTGATCCTGCTCGCGGGCTCGCCGTTCCTGCACCTTCGCCTCGCGACGAGCGATGTGCGCACGCTGCCGGCTCACGAGGAATCGCGCGCGGCGTACGACAAGCTGATCACGGACTTCCCCGACGCGGGCCAGAACCACATGCAGGTCGTCGTCAACTATTCGAACGGCGATCCGCTCGACCGGACGCGCATCCCGCAGCTTGTCGACCTCGCCCAGCGCCTCGAGAAGCTCACGCACGTCGTGAAGGTCCAGAGCGCGTTCACCGGCTTCGATCCGCGACTGCTCGGCGTGCCCGACCTCGCGACGCTCTACGCGATCCCGCGCGCGCAGCTCCCGGCGCCGATCCAGACCGCCCTCAAGAGCACGATCGGGCAGCACATCGTGCTGTTCGACGTCGTCACCTCGCTGCCGTTCTACAGCGACGAGGCGCGTCAGCTCGTAAAGGACATCCGCGCGCAGGCTCCGCCGGCTGGCGGCGAGCTCCTGGTCACCGGATTCACCGCGATCGATCTCGACACGGTGAACTTCATCGTGAGCCACACGCCGGAGGCCGTCGCGTTCGTGATGATCGCGACGATCATCGTCCTCTTCGTGCTGCTCGGGTCGGTCGTCCTGCCGATCAAGGCGGTCGTGATGAACCTGCTCTCGATCAGCGCCTCGTTCGGCGCGCTGGTGTGGGTCTTCCAGGACGGGCACGGGTCGTCGCTGCTCGGCTTCGAGGCCGCCTCGATCGATCCGTCGACGCCGGTGATCATGTTCTGCATCGTCTTCGGGCTGTCGATGGACTACGAGGTCCTGCTCCTGTCGCGCATCCAGGAGGAGTACCGCCGTACCGGCGACAACACGCATTCGGTCGCGGAGGGTCTCGAGCGCAGCGGCCGTCTGATCACGGGCGCCGCGGCGATCATGGTGGGCGTCTTCGCGGCCTTCGGCCTCGCGGAGATCCTGCTCATCAAGGCGATCGGTCTCGGCATGGCGCTCGCGGTCGCCGTCGACGCGACGCTCGTCCGCGCGCTGGTCGTGCCCGCCACGATGCGACTCCTCGGGAACCTCAACTGGTGGGCGCCGGCGCCGCTGACGCGCCTGTATCGCTGGCTGAGGCTCGGCGAGGCTCCTGCACCCGCACCGACGCCCGAAGCGCGCTAACGCGCCCGTACCATTCGCCGCGTGGAGGCACCGCAGCTCCGCCCCCTCGGCGTCGGCGACATCGTCGACCGCGTGTTCTCGATGTACCGCCAGCGGCCGCTCCTCTTCATGGCGCTGTCCGCGGTGCCGTACCTCGCGCTCTTCCTCATCATCGGTGGGATCGCGCTCAGCCTCGCCGCTCAGCTGACGCCACTCACGGCGTTCTTCAACCAGTTCGGGACCGCGCCGATCTCACCGAACCTGATCCTGACCCCGGCAATGGCCGCGGCGCTGTTCACGCTCGTCGTGATCAGCCTCGTGGCCGGCCTCATCGCGGTGCTCTTCCTGTCGGTGCAGATCGGCTCTCTCGTGGACGCGGCGGCCGCGCGCTATCTGGGGCGCGAGACCACCGTCGGCGCGTCGTTCCGCGCCGGGCTGCGCACTGCGCCGAAGATCATCGCCACAGGGCTCCTGCTCTTCCTCGCACTGTCGGTGGGCTGGCTCGTCCTCTTTTTCCTGATCGTCATCGTGAACAACGGTCTTGTCGCAACGCTCGCGATACTCGGCGGCCTGGTCGCGACCGTCTTCGCGTTCGCGTCGTGGCTGGTGGCGCCGGTCGTCGCCGCCCTCGAGCCGGTCGGTCCGATCCACGCCGTGCGGCGTTCGTGGTGGCTCTCGAACGGCCATCGGTGGCGCATCCTCGGACTTCAGATCCTGCTCGCTGTGCTTCAGGCGGTGCTATCGACGCTCATCTCGTTCATCTTCATCGCGGCGTTCATCTCGGACTCGGTCGTGCGGATCGTGCTGCAGAACATCGTGAACGTCGTCGCGACGGTGCTGTGGGCGCCCGTGGAGTGGGGCACCTTCACGATCCTGTATTTCGATCTGCGGGTGCGCAAAGAGGCGCTCGACCTGCAGATGGCCGCGGAGGCCCTGCCGCGAGAGGCGTGACGCGCGTGCTCGCGCTGGCTGTCGCGCTGTGGCTCGCGCAGCCGCTCATCGCGCACGCGGACACGGTCTCGCCACGCGATTACCGGCAGCGTCTCGTCGACGCGCGCGCCCTCGTCGTGCAGGCGCGGTCTCTCTCAGGCGCCGCGCGCGACACGGTGCTGACGCGCGCGCGACTGGTCCTCTTCGCCACGACGGCGATCACGCTGCCGTCGGGCGAGATGTCGATCGACGACACCAAGCTCGCCGATCGCCTGACATCCGACAACGCGTCTCTCGACGCGGGGCTCGCGCTCCTCGACGCGCAGCTCGCGTTGGCTGACCGCGCCGTCGCGCCGGCGATCGACGCCGCGCGCTCGGACGCTGCGCTGCGCGACGTGATGCGCGCGGCGGAGAGCACGACAGCCTCGCCGTCCGTTCTCGATACGATCGTCCGCGCGCTCGAGCGTTTCCTCGCGGGCCTCCCGGGTCCGCGCGTCGACTTCGGTCTGATCTGGCCGCTGCTGGGGATCCTCGGCGCGGCGGTCATCTTCTTCGTCGTCGCGACGCTCGGCCGCGGGCTCGGCGAGCGCGTGCGCACCGAGGTCGCGCTGCGCGAGGCCGTCGGCGCCGATCGCCCCGATCCCGCGCGCCACCTTCGTGTCGCCGACGAGGCGCTCGCCGCGGGCCGGCCGCGTGAGGCCATCCACGCGCTGTACCTGTTCGCGCTGACCACGCTCGTCGCGCGCGAGGCGATCCGTTACGACCCCGCGCTGACCGACCGCGAGCTCCTCGTTCGCGCCGCGGCCGTGCCGCACGCCGATGCGCTGCGCGATCTCGTCGCGCTGTACGAGCGCTCGTGGTTCGGTCTCCGCGACCCGGGAGCGGAAGAGGCACGTCACGCGCGCAGCCTCGCGCTGCGGGTGGCGGGATGAGGCGCCCGAGTCCGCTCTACCTCCTCGCCGGGGTCCTCGCCGTAGCGACGGTCGTCTTTGCGTTCGCGACGGTCGGCGAAGAGCCGACGAGCTCCGACCGGAGCGGTTCGGTGTACGACGAGGGGCCAGGCGGCGCGGCGGCGCTGCGTCGTTATCTCGCGGCGATGGGCGCGAACACGACCACGGTGCAGGGCGACCGCTTCGCACCGGACGTCTCGTCCGCGTCGGTCCTGTTCATCCTAGGCGCGACCGAAGCCATCACGCCGACGGATGCAGACAACGTCAGGAAGTTCGTCTCCGCCGGCGGCACGGCGATCGTGGCCACGGACCTCGGTCTTCTCGAGCGTCCGCTCCTGGACGTCTTCGACGTTCACATCACCGGCATCGCGAGCCCCGGCGCGCATCCGCTCACGAACGTGGCCTTCACCGATCCGCCGGCGCGCGCGATTTCCGTCGATCGCGTCGGATCGCTCTCGCTCGGTCCGAAGGCGCTCGCGCTCGCGAACGACGGCCGCACCACGATCGCCGCCGCGGTCCGCGAGGGACGGGGAACGCTCTATCTCGTCGCGAGCCTCGGACCGTTCATCGCCATCGGTCTCGGGCAGGCCGACAACGCGCGCGTCGCGCTGGCGCTCGCGCACGATGCCATCGCCGCCGGCCGCACCATCGCATTCGACGAGTACCACCACGGCTCGCATCCGAGCACCGACGTCCTCGTCCTGATGCAGAGCACCTGGCCGGGTCGCGCCCTCGTCTTCGCGTCGGCGGCCTGCTTCCTGTATCTCGTGCTGTCGGGCCGGCGACTCGGCCCGCCCATCCCGCTCGACCCCCGCCCGGCGCGCTCGAGCCTCGAATTCATCCGCGGGTTCGCGGGGCTGGTGCGGCGCTCGGGCCGCGGCGAGATCGCGCGCCGTCGCCTGCGCCGCGATCTGCGTGGCGGGCTGGCGCGGTCGCTCGGGCTCGATCCGGAGATGCCCTTCGAGCGCATCCTCGCGACGCTCGCGGCCGCGGACCGTTCGCGCGCCGCGGAAGCGCGCGCCGTCGATGACGCACTTGGGCGCCGCTTGCGTGAGGACCAGTTGCTCCGTACCGTCGGCCAGATAGAACGGCTGGTGAACACACGATGAGTGGCCGCGCGCGCGAGGTCGCGGAGCGGTTCCATCACGATGTGCATCGCGTCATCGTCGGACAGGACGAGACCATCCGGCTCGCGTTCATCGCGCTCGTGCTCGGCGGGCATCTCCTCATCGAGGGCGTGCCCGGGACCGCGAAGACCCTTCTCGCGCGAACGATCGCGCGGCTCATCGGCGGCACGTTCAAGCGGATCCAGTTCACGCCCGACCTGATGCCGAGCGACATCGTCGGGACGTCGATCTACGAGATCACGACGAGCAACTTCCGCATCAAAGAAGGTCCGATCTTCGCCAACGTCGTCCTCGCCGACGAGGTGAACCGCGCGCCCGCGAAGGCCCAGGCCGCGCTCCTCGAAGCGATGGAGGAGAAGCAGGTCACGCTCGAAGGCGACTCGCGCATGCTGCCGCGCCCGTTCCTCGTCATCGCGACGCAGAACCCGGTCGAGTACGAGGGGACGTATCCGCTGCCCGAGGCCGAGCTCGATCGCTTCCTGTTCAAGGCGATCGTCCGCTATCCCGAATCATCGGAGGAGCAGGCGATCCTCCGCGCGCACGACAAAGGTCAGCCGCTCGCGGAGGTCGAGAAGCTCGAGCCGTTCGCGAAGGGCGTGCTCGACGAGTGCGCGGCCGAGGTCGGCGCGGTGACGGTCGAGGATTCCGTCCTGCAGTACGTCGTGCGCATCGTCGAGGAATCGCGGAAGTCGACGGACCTTTTGCTCGGTGCGAGCCCGCGCGCCGGCGTGCATCTGCTGCGCGCGGCGAAGACGGCCGCGGCGATCGAGGGCCGGGACTTCGTGACGCCGGACGACGTGAAGTCGCTCGCCATCCCGACGCTGCGGCACCGGCTCGTGCTGCGCGCCGAGGCCGAGATCGAGGGCCTCGACGCGGATGCGGTCTGCCGGCGCGTGCTCGCGCGCCTCGACGTCCCACGCTGAGCGGCGTCCCGCTGCCGCGCCCGCGGCTGCTCGCGCTCGTGCTCGCCGCGGCCGTGCCCCTCGCGCTTGGCGGGATCTCCGACGCGTTCATCGCTCTCGGCGTGCTGGTCGTCGGGCTCGCCCTCGCCCTCGCGATCATCGACCACCGCGCGACGCCGGCCCCTGCGCGCATCGGGGTCGAGCGCATCGCCGATCCGCAGCTGTCCATCGGCGTGCCCAACCGCGTCACGCTGCGCGTGACGAATCCGTTCGCCCGGCCGCTCCGCCTGCTGCTCGCGGACTCGGTGCCCGCGTCGTTCGACGTCGTTCCACGGCGCTCGCCGCTCACCGTCGCGCCGCGCGAGGCGGGTGAGGTCGCGTACGCGGCCCGGCCGCATCACCGCGGCACGTTCTCGTTCGGCGACATCCATCTGAGACTGCGCGGGCCGCTCGACCTCATCGAGCGTCAGGGTCGCGTCGCGGCGACCGCGCC
>JBDUCG010000321.1:0-2602 GCA_040003565.1 Chloroflexota bacterium
TCTTCCAGAAGCATCCCGACGCGGTGATCGTCGGCACCGACCAGGTCCTCGCGCTTCTACATGTCGGCACCGGCCACTACCGCGAGCGCGAACGCGCCGAGCGCGTGTTCGCGCGTTACCTCGAGGCGGAGCGCCGCATGTACGCCCGCTGGCTCTCACTGCCGCGCCAGACGTGGGAGGACTACGAGCCGATCGCGCGCGAGGTCTTCGAGATCTCGCATGAGCTCGCCTCGCTCTGGGAGCCAGGCTGGCAGGACCTGAAGGTGCGCTCTCTCTTCGACGGCGAGACCGCGCAGCCTGGTGAGCCGGTCATGCATATCGAGGGCGAGTACGCATCATTCGCGCACCTCGAGACGCTCTACCTCGGCGGGCTTGCTGAGGGCTCGCGCGTCGCCACGAACACGCGCGAGGTCGTCGCGGCCGCGAACGGCAAGCCGGTGATCATGTTCGGTGCGCGCCACGAGGCCCACGAGGCGCAGGCGGGATCGGGCTACGCGGCCTACGTCGGCGGGGCAGCGGCCGTATCCACCGACGAGCAGGGCGAGTGGTGGGGCTCGAAGGGGCTTGGCACGGTGCCGCACGCGCTCATCGCGGTGTACGGCGGCGACACCACGGTCGCGACGCTGAAATTCGACGAATACATCAACCGCGCGGCCGATCGCGTCGGGCACCTCACCGCGCAGGGAACCTCCGAGGGACACGTGAACCTGACCGCGCTCGTGGACTTCCGCAACGATGTCGTGAACACGTCGCTCGGCGTCGCGCACGCGCTGGGGCAGCGCCTCTGGGGCGTTCGCGTCGACACGAGCGAATCGCTGGTGGACCTCTCGATCGTTCGCGAGCTGCAGGAGAAGGAGGGCGTCGCCGGACCCAGCGACGTGCGCGGGGTCACGCCGCGGCTCGTGCAGCTGCTGCGTGCCGCACTCGATGACGCCGGATACCCGCACGTCCGCATCGTCGCCTCCGGCGGATTCGACGCGCAGAAGATCACGCGCTTCGAGGCGCTCGGCGTCCCTGTCGACGTGTACGGGGTCGGATCGGCCCTCGTGCACGGCAGCGGCTTCGATCACACCGCCGACATCGTCCGCGTGAACGGGAAGGACCTCGCGAAGACCGGCCGGCGCTATATCGAGTCGGATCGCCTTCACCCGGTGGACTGGAAAGCGCTGGTGGAAGAAGCAGATTGGGTCTCCCCGACCTCCTGATCCTGTTCGTTGGTCTGGCCGTCGCCGGCCTGGCCAAGGGACTCGCGGGGATGGGACTGCCGCTGATCGCGACGCCGATCCTGGCCGGCGTCTTCGGCCCACGGATGGCGGTCGCGATCGTGACGATCCCTATCTTCGCGTCGAACTCGCTGCTGCTGATCCAAGGGTTTCGCAAACGCGACCTGCTCCGCGGGATCGTGCCCCTCTTCATCGCGTCCATCATCGGGACCGCGATCGGAACGCTGCTTCTCGCGAGCCTCGATCAGCGCACCTTCGCGATCCTCATCACCCTCATCGTCATCGTGTTCCTCGCGCGTGGCGAGCGCCTCCTTGGCGACGATCCCGCCGCACTACGCGCGCGCCTCCTCGGACCGGCGATCTGCTTCGTCGGCGGGGTCCTGCAAGGGACGACGTCGATCGCGAGCCCACTGGTCGGCTCGTACTTCCACAGCCGCAGGCTGAGCGCGGCGGACTTCGTCTTCACGCTCGCCGCGATCTTCGAGGTGAACGCGATCGTTCAGGTGATCGGGTATTCACTGCAGGGTCTCTTCACGCCGGAGGTCGTCGCGCTCGGGCTCCTCGGTCTGGTGCCGACGCTGCTCGCGCTCGTCGTGGGCATCGCGCTTCGCGGGCGCCTCGATCCAAGGCGCTTCCGCCAGTTCATCGTCGTGCTGATCGTGCTCTCGGTGGCGAACCTGCTTTGGCGTACCTTCCTCGCCTGAGATGACGTCGTGAGCCTGCGGACCGCTGTACTTCGGATGCTGCGGCTGCTTCGGCCGCTGCGCGAGCCTGAGAGGACACCGCCGCCTGATACGACCCATGAGGACCTCGACGGAAAGCCGCGGCTGCTCTTTTGGAGCCCTGAGAATCCACCACAGAGCTTCATCCGGCTCGACGTGCCGCCCGGCGACCGCGCCAAGGTCGTCGCTGCACTGAAAGCGGGCCAGTTTCCCGATTACCGGTACGGGGGTCACGCGGACTGCCGCATCTGCGTTGCGGCATTGGGCTCGACCGACATGCTCGTCTGCGACATGGTCTATCCGGAGCAGGCCGAGCACTACCTGATGGTGCACAACGTCTGGACGCCCGGGTGCGACGAGCTGCTGCGGCGCTTGCGTGCGCGAGGGTCTTGAGCGTCACCGTGGGTGGCCGCTAGGGTAAGAGCGCATCCGACGCGATCTTCAGCGCGAAACCGATCAGGATGACGGCGCTCAAGACCGTCGTGACGAGCTCGAGACGCGGCGACATCCGGCCGTGCAGGGCGGCGCCGAACCCCGCGAGCAGCCACTGCCATGTGAGTGATCCGAGCGATGCTCCGACCGCGAACGCCAGACGCGCTCCAGCGTCCTGCGCGATCTGCGGAAGGCCGATGGCGAGCGTGACGAAGTACGCGACCG
>JBDUCG010000322.1:0-2599 GCA_040003565.1 Chloroflexota bacterium
TTAGACTTGTAAGGTGACGACCACTACCACCCCCCCGGGGGAGGGGGTCGCGACCGTCGACCGGCGCGACCTCGCCATCACCGGCATGACCTGCGCCTCGTGCGTGGCGAACGTCGAGTCTGCCCTGCGCGGCGTCAGCGGCGTGAAGAGCGCCGACGTCAATCTCGCGACCGAGCGCGCGAGCGTGCAGCTGGACCCGACCCGCGCGGACTTTCCCGCGCTCGTCCGCGCCGTCGAGCGCGCGGGGTACGGCGCACTCGCGCTGAGCTCCGACGCGAAGGAGCGATCCGTCGTCGAGGACCGGGAGCGCGCCGCGCGTCGCGAGCAGCTGGTGTCGCTGCGCCGTCGTCTGACCGTCGCGGCGGTGCTCGGCTCGCTCACGATGCTCGTCTCGATGGCGGATCTCGTGATCAGCGGGATCCAGCACGAGGCGTGGCGGGCCTACCTGATGTTCGCGCTCGCCACGCCGGTGCAGCTGTGGGCCGCGGCGCCGTTCTACGTGAACGCATGGGGCGCGGCGCGGCATCGGCAGACGAACATGAACACGCTGATCGTCGTCGGTACGACGGCCGCGTATGGGATCTCCGTCGCCGCGACCTTCCTGCCGCAGATCTTCTTCGACGCCGGCCTCGAGCCGCACCAGTACCTCTACTACGAGACCGCGTCGGTGATCGTGGCGCTCGTTCTCGTCGGCCGGTATCTCGAGGCGCGCGCACGCGCGCACACGTCCGACGCGATCCGGGGCCTGCTCGCCCTCGGCGCGAAGTCGGCGCGCGTGCGCCGGCCTGGTGGAGCGGAGGAGGACGTCCCGATCGATCAGCTGCAGGTCGGCGACGTCGTCATCGTGCGGCCCGGCGAGACGATCGCGACCGACGGACTCGTCATCGCGGGCGAGTCGGCCGTGGACGAGGCGATGCTCACTGGCGAATCGATCCCGGTCGACAAGAGTGCCGGTGATGACGTCGCCGGCGGAACGCTGAACACCAGCGGGACGCTGCGCTTCCGCGCCACGCGCATCGGCGCCGATACCGCGCTCGCGCAGATCGTGCGCCTCGTCGAGGAGGCACAGGGCTCCAAGGCGCCGATCCAGCGGCTCGTCGACCGCATCGCGTCGATCTTCGTGCCGCTCGTGTTCCTCGCGGCGACGGTCGCCGCTCTCGCGTGGTGGTTCTTTGGTCCCGAGCCGCGCTTCGCGCACACGGTCACCGCTTTCATCGCCGTGCTGATCATCGCGTGTCCCTGCGCGCTCGGGCTCGCGACGCCGACCGCGATCATGGTCGGCACCGGCCGCGGCGCGACGCGCGGCATCCTGATCAAGAGCGCGCAGGCGCTCGAGATGGCGCAGAAGATCGACGTCGTCGCGTTCGACAAGACCGGCACGCTGACCGTCGGACGGCCCGAGGTCGTCGATTGGGTGACCTGCGCCGACATCGGCGAAGACGAGGCGCTGCGCCTCATCGCGAGCGCGGAGCTGCGCTCGGAGCATCCGCTCGCGGCGGCGGTCGTGGAGCACGCGCGCGCGAAGGGCCTTGAGCTCGCTGAGCCGACGTCGTTCGAAGCGATCGCCGGCAGCGGCGTTCACGCCACCGTGTCGGGCCACGAGATCTGGATCGGCAACGCCGCTCTCGCGCGCGCCCACGGGTTCGCCGGCCTGGGCGACGGAATGCTCGCGCACCACCAGGCCGAGGGAAGAACGACGCTCGTCGCGACGATCGATGGACAGCCCGGCGCGGTGCTCGCGGTCGCGGACGTGCCGAAGGCCGCTGCGGCCGATGCGATCAAGGAGCTGCGCGCGCTCGGCGCACGCACGCTCCTCGTCTCCGGCGACACGCGGCGCACCGCGGAGGCGATCGCGAAGAAACTCGGCATCGACGATGTGCGCGCCGAGGTGCGGCCCGAGGGAAAGTCCGAAGTGATAGCGGAGCTGCAGGCCCAGGGGCACCACGTCGCTATGGTCGGCGACGGCGTGAACGACGCGCCCGCGCTCGCCCGCGCGGATCTCGGGATCGCGATCGGCAGCGGAACGGACGTCGCGATCGCCACGGCCGAGATCGTCCTCGTTGGCGGCGACCCGCGTGGCGTCCCACGCGCGCTCCGGCTCGCGCGGCACACGGTCTCGACCATCCGGCAGAACCTGTTCTGGGCGTTCTTCTACAACGTGGCGCTCATCCCGCTCGCCGCGGGCGCGCTCTACCCGTTCACCGGTTGGCTGCTCTCGCCGGTGCTCGCGGCGGCCGCGATGGCCGTTTCATCCGTGACGGTCGTGTCGAACTCCCTGCGCCTGCGTACCGTATCCATCGACAAGTGAGATCCGCGCGGCCGCTCGTCCTCGTCATCGTGCTGGCCGCCGCATGCACTCCGGCGTCCGGGCCCGACCTCTCGTCGGCGTCGCGCTTCCCCGCGGCCGCCGCACCCTTCGCAATCCCGAGCGCGTCAGCGGCGCTGACGAAGGCGCCCAGCGCAACGCCGGACCTCGCCGCGGTGAAGCTTGTCGAGTTCCCCGTCGGCCGCGGTCAGGGTCCGCACGACGTCGCGCCGGCACCCGACGGCGGCGTCTGGTACACGGCGCAGCGCACCGGCGAGCTCGGCTACCTCGATC
>JBDUCG010000058.1:0-8688 GCA_040003565.1 Chloroflexota bacterium
GACTGCACCACGAAGACGTCGTGCTCGCGCACGTTCTCGTTGACCTTCACGAAGATGTTGTCGTTCGCGAATTTGAAGACCTCGGCGGCGCCGAGCGGGATCTCGAGCGAGCGGCAGATGTCGCGCGCGAACGTCGGATGAGCGTTGCCGGTGTAGACGGACAGGCCCCCGTACACGGCAATCCTCCCGCTGATGAGTAGCAGGAGCGCGCTCCCCTGCAGTGAAAGTATACGGACGATACCCTGCCTTTGTGAGTGCCGCGACGGGTCACCGCATCCGCTGGACGGCGGTCTGGGCATGCGTCGCTGCGTGGTTCGTGGCGCTGGCACTCAACATCGCCGGCAATCTCGTCCACCTGCTGCTGCTCGCCGCGATCGGCATCCTGGTGTACGAGCTGCTGGTGGAGGACGACCACCGTGGGCAGGGGGAGGGGCCCCTGGGCGCGAAGCGACCGCCCCCCGAGAACCCCGCGCGCTGATCAGCGTGCGATACGCACTCGTTCGCCCTTGAGGAATCGTTCGTGTGGCAGCGACGCCGCGTCGATCATCGCTTCGGTCTTGTCGAGGGGCACGAGCTTCCCATGCGTGTCCGAGCCGACCGAGAACCGCGCTCCCATCTGTTTGGCACGCTCGAGGAACTCGCGGTGCGGCACGCCGTACGCTTCGTTCACCTCGATCGCAACGTCCGCATCCAGGCACAGCTGGATGAGCTGCTCCTGCCACTCCGCGGGATACGAGCGCTCCGGATCGCCCAAGGCCGCGAGCGGTGACATGGTGCCGTGGCCGAGGATGTCGATCCCGTCGTGTTCGAAGCCGTGACGCACGACCTCGAGCATGCGCGCGCGGATGCGGGCCGCGAGCGCGTCGTCGCGGAAGCGCTCACGCTCCGAGAACGACCTCACCTTCCCTTTGAGGAAGGCGCCGGCGTCGTCGAAGGGGATGCGCACGCCGTCGACATCGAGACCGTGCAGGGCGCCGATCATGTAGTGAAGCGAGGCACGCGTCGTCGCGCGTAGCGGCGGCGCGACGCCGAGGTCGTACTCGAGACCCACGCGCAGCCCGAGGCGCGACGCGTCCTCCAGGTAACGCAGGACGTCGTCGTCGTCACGCATCTTCCCTGGCCACGGAAAGTGGTCCGAGACGCCGTGGGGCCGCACGGACACGGTGCTCGCGCGCTCCGCCAGCGACACCGTGCCATCGGAGCGTTCCGTGTGAATGTGATGATCGAAGAGCTTCAGCACCTACGGCTCGGGGTGACCGGACCACGCTGCTTCGACGAGCGTCCACAGCACACCCGAGACGAGCGTGTGACCGCCGAGCAACAACGGAAAAGGTGCTGCGCGGGCGGCGGCGGTGAAGGCGCGCAGCTCGCCGTCGGCGAGTGCGTCGACGCGGAAGAGATCCGATGCGAAGCGGTCCTGCGCCGAGGGCTGCCAGCCGAGATGCGCGAAGAGCACGCGGGTGTCGAAGAGCATCCCGTTGCCGAGCTCGCCCATGCGAGCGAAGAACGCTTCGGGGCCGATCTCACGGTAGAGGAAGCCGAGCGCCGTGCGCGCTTCGCCCGAGCTGTCTCGACCGGCGGCCTGCATGCCGCGCTCTTCGGCAAGCATCCGCACACGGCAAGCGGTCTGCGACTCGAGATACGACCACACCGGTGCGCCGACGCGACCCGCGACGATGAGCTCCTGATCCGGCGTCGTTACCAGGCGCATGAGCGCGTCGATGCGCTCTCCGATCTCCACGTCCCAGGTGTCGAGCATGCGCAGCTCGGGCGGACACGCCGGATGTCGCTTCAGGACCGCGGCGTCGGCGGGCGTGTCGACGTCCAGCAGGGTCGCCGCGGAGCGCTCCAGCTGGCGCGACGACAGCCCGCCCTGCTGGTGTAGCCGGCGCGGCAGCGGATTGTCCGTCGCCGGAAGATCGATCACGGTCAGCGCGGACGCTGGCGTAAAGGCGACGAGGTCGGCGGAGTAATAGTTGTTCGAGAGCACCAGCGCCTCGCCCGCGTCGATCTCCTCGCGCAGACGCCTCAGGTCCGCGGTGCTCATCAGCGCGCCGGCGCCTGCGCCGATCGTGGCCATGCGCTCGAGCCCACGGGCGCGAGAGAGCGCGAGCAGCTCCTGGCCGAAATGGAACGGATCGGTCTTCGGCGCGGCCACGTCGGCGCCGGCGGCCGCGAACGCGGCGCGCGCTTCGGTATCGTCGGTGACGGCAAGCAGGGGGACGAAGCCGGCATCGCCCGCGCGCGTGAGCACCAGCGCGCCGATCGCGATCTTGATCGAGTCGAGACGCCGCTCGATCTCGGATTGACCGCCGCGGCCGAAGAAGACGATGAACGCCGTCGTCACCGACGGGACGGTAACACCGACTCCACGCGTAGCAGGAAGAGCAGTGCAAGTGCGGTCAGGCCCGCCGCGACGATGACCCTCGCGCCGCCGTCCGGCACGCTGCGCAGGACGAAGAGCCACTGTGGATCGCTCCAGTCGAGCAGGCGCGACGGATCGACGTTGATGTTCGTCGGGTGCAGGTCCCAGGTGTTCTGGTCGTAGACGAACGCGGCGGCCTGGAAGATGAGCAGCGACCACGCGGCGCAGACCCAAAAGGCGACCCGCGCGGGCCAGCGCGCCAGCAGACCGTGCCCGATCCCCCACGCCAGCAGCGCGAAGAGGGCCGGTGCCAGATCGTCGAGGAAGCGGGGTCCGAACACGCGCCCGCCCCACCACTCGGCATAGGTCGAGTAGAGGATGGCCGTCGCGGCCCAGGCATATGCGAGCGAGAGGAGCCGCAGCTCGAGATGATCGCGGCCGGGCTTGAGCAGCACGATGGTCGCGAAGGCGAAGACCAGGTACGGCTCGTACACGAAGAGCCCGCGGCTGGGAGAGAGCAGCAGACCGTAGAGGCCAGCGAGCGGTGAAGTGTCAAAGGGTTTGGTGCCATAGCCCTGCTCGAGCGGATTGCCGAACGCGATCAGGTTGTAGACCAGCAGCGGCACGACGCCGATCGCCGCACCGGCGATGGCGACGATGGTCGCGCGAATACGTGCAGCCGGCACGAAGGGGACGAGCAGCCCGGTCGTCTGGCGCACGACGGTGCCGAAGCCGAGCGCGAGGCCCGCGGCGAATTCACGCCAGAGCGCGACCGGTCGCGTCATGAAGACGAGCCACAGCGCGATCGCGATGGCGAGATGGACACCGGCGTGCTGCCAGAGCGCCTGCGACGCGATGGTGCGCACGCTGGTGCCGAAGAAGTACAGCAGCACGAGCGCGAGCGACCAGCGCGCGCTAGTGAACCGCCGCATCACCGACCACAGGAGCAGCGTCGCGATGACCTCGATCGTCGCGGCGGCGACATGCCCAACACGCACGAGGAGTCCCAGGTTGAGCGCGTCCGCTCCGGCCAGAACGAAGGGCGCGAAGAACGGGAACGCGAGGAACGCGATCCCGGGCGGGAAGATCGAGCACACGTGGTCACTCGGACCCGGCGCCGGCGGGCCGCCGGGACTGCGGGTCGTGCCTGGCGGGTCGGTGGCGGTCGACTCGCCGCAAGCGCGGAAGAAGTACGCCTCCGAATCGAGCTTGTTCGGCGACCCCTTCGCACCGGGCGCGATGCTTCCGGCGAGGGCATCGCGTTCGGCAGGCCGGAACACGAACTCGTCGTAGTCGACATTGTTCTCACGGAGGACGGTCCACGCGAACAGCGCGTTCGGCAGTACGTCTGGTGACCAGATGTCGTTCAGATTCGCGAACGCGAGGACGAACAACAGCAGCGCGCGCATCTGCCACCGCGCGATGCCGACGCCGTCGCTCATGCGTCGAGCGCGACGACGTACGAGTGCACCGCGCGTGCGCCCGCGGCGCGCAGCGCGCCGGTCGCCGCAGCCAGGGTCGCACCCGTCGTCGCGACATCGTCCACCAGCGCGACGCGCGCGCCGCGGAGCGCTCCCGCCTCGGCGACGTACGCGCCGCGCAGGTTCTCGGCGCGCGCGGCACGATCGAGCGTTATCTGCGGCACAGCCAAGCGGATTCTGCGGAGCGGGACCCTGAGCGGCAACGCGGTGCGCTCCGCGACCACGGCCGCCAGCAGCCAGGCCTGGTCGTAGCCGCGCGACCGGGCGCGCTCGGAATGGAGCACCGCGGGCACCACGACGTCGAGCGCCGTGCCGGTCGCGAGATCGGCCGCGACGCGATCCGCAACGAGCGCGCCGAGCTCATTCGCGAGTGCACGCTCGCCACCGTACTTGAAGCGGTGAATGGCCTCCCGCAGCGCGCCACCGTAGGTGCCGGCGGCGGTGACGCGTCCGTGGCGCACGGGCTCGCAGAGGTCGCGGCAGTCAAGGCACAGCCAGCTGCCCGCGGCACCGCACCCGGCGCAACGCGGTGCGAGGAGCAGATCGAGCGCGGCGTCCGCGGCCGCTCTGGTGATCACGCGGGCTCGAAGATGAGTTCGTCGCCGGCTTGCGTCCCCGTCTCGCCTGCGGTGCCGGCCGGCAGCTCGATGACCTCGTCGGCCCCGCGCGCGAAGATCGCCATCCGCCAGGGGCTCAGCCGCTCGGCGACGCGCACGACACGGCCGGCACGGTCGACGAACACGGCGTCGATCGCGAAGCGCATGAAGAGCATCGTGATCGAGGACGTTTTGGTGATCCGGAGACCCTGGCCGGCAGCGAGACTCGAGCGCGGGAGCAGGCCGAGGCCGCGCGACAGGAACGAATCGGCGACGCGGCAATCGGATGCCAGGACGGTGCCTCGGGTGGTGTTGCGGACGCGAAGGCGCGAGGCTCGGACTTTAGACGGACCCGCAGGACGACAGCGCCGAGAGCGCCGCGGGCGCGAGGATGACGATGAACAGCGAGGGGAAGATACAGCCGACGGTCGGAAGCATGATCAGGATCGGGGCGCGCGCTGCCTTCTCTTCGGCACGCTGACGACGGTCTTGCCGGAGCTGCTCCGACTGGATACGCAGCACCTTCGACATCGAGACACCGAGCTGGTCGGCCTGGATGATCGCCGAGATGAAGTTCTGCAGCTCCTTGACCTCGACGCGCTCGTTGATCCCGCGCAGCGCCTCCTGACGTGACTTGCCGACGCGCTGCTCGCCCGAGGCGCGCTTGAACTCATCGGTGAGCGGACCCTTCATCTTCTCGGTGACCTTGACGAGCGCGGCATCGAAGCCAAGCCCGGCCTCCACCGAGATCGTGAGCAGGTCGAGCGCGTCGGGCAGCTGCTCGATGATCGCGCTCGCGCGTCCGCCCGCGCGGCTCGAGAGGTAGAAGTCGGGGAGCAGGAAGCCGATGATGATTCCCACGACGAGCCCGATGAGCGTCTGGATCGGATCGCCGGTGATCGCGTTGACGAGACCGGAGATCAGCACGCCGACGACGATCGATGCGAAGCCCTTCACGCCGAGGAAGAATTCCGTGCTCGTCGTCTCCATGCCGGCGCGCTTGAGGCGGAGCGTGAGGCTGCGAACGGTGTTCTGCGGGTAGAAGCGGCCGACGAGGCCGGAGAAGCCGGAGATGATCGGCTTCAGCATCCGCTCTGAGAGCGGGCGCTGCAGCTCGAGCTCTTCAAGGGTCCGCGGACGGACCGCGATCTGCTGAAGACGTGCCTGGACCGGGTCGAGCTGCGATCCGATGATCATCGACACGAAGACCACGAGGATCCCGAAGAACATGAGACCGGCGAAGACGAGAGGTTCCACAGCTATACCTTGATGTTCGTGATCTTCTGGATGGCGATGAAGCCGATGACCATCATCACGCCGCCCACACCGAGCAGGATCTGCCCGAGGAGCTGCGTGAAGAGCGGCTGCATGAATTCAGGGTTGATGAAGTTCAGCGTGATCATGATGCCGATCGGCAGGAAGGCCACGAGGTATCCCGAGTAGCGTCCCTGTGCCGTCAGCGTGTTGATCTCGCCCTTGATGCGAACGCGCTCGCGGATCGTGAACGCGATCGTGTCGAGGATCTCGGCAAGGTTTCCACCGACCTGCTGCTGGACGCCGATCGCGGTGACCATCAGGTCGAGGTCGTCGCTCCGGATACGGCGAACGAGGTTGGAGAGCGCTTCTTCCATACCGAGACCGAGGTTGACCTCGCGCACCACGCGGCCCATCTCCTCGCCCATCGGGTCGGGCGTCTCGCGCGACACGAGCTCGATCGATTGAAGGAAGCTCGAGCCGGCGCGCAGTGAGTTCGAAAGGAGCGTGATCGTGTCGGCGAGCTGCTTGTTGAAGGCGGAGAGCCGGCCGCCGATGCGCCGTCCGACCCAGAATCGCGGCACGAAGTAGCCGAGGATCGCGCCGACGACGCCGGAGAGCGGGTCGCGCAGCACGCCCAGCAGCAGGCCGAGGCCCACCGCGAGGCCGATGCGGATCCCGTAGTACTCAGAAACACGGAGCTTGAGGTTGGCGCGCGCGAGGTCGCGCTGCACGCGGATCTGGAAGCGCTTGTCCTGCACGTCGCTCGACAGCGTCGCGAACGGGTCCACGAGGTTCCGAGCGCGCTGCTCGCGCCTGCCGCCGCCGGAGCTCTTGACCTCGGCCTTGCCGCCGGCGTAGCGGGCCATGCGCTCCTCGACCGAACCGGCGCCGCCGCCGGAGAGCATCGTCGAAATACCCCAGAAGAAGAACAGGACCCCAGCGAACATCCCGGCCGGAAGCGCGTATTCCATTACCGGAGACCGACCGACATGTCGCCGAAGACGCCCTGCGGGAGCTTGATGCCGGCCGCCTCGAACTTCTCGCTGAACTTCGGGCGGATGCCGGTCGGGCGCAGGCGTCCCTGGACCTTGCCCTCGACGTAGCCGGTCTGCTCGAAGACGAAGACGTCCTGCAGAACGATCTGCTCGCCTTCCATGCCCTGGACCTCGGTGATGTTGGTGATCTTGCGCGACCCGTCCTTCAGACGCGAGATCTGCACGATGACGTCGAGCGCGCTCGCGATCTGCTCCTTGATGGCACGCGCGGGAAGATCGACGCCGGCCATGAGGCACATCGTCTCGAGCCGGGCGAGCATGTCGCGCGGCGAGTTGGCGTGACCCGTGGACAGCGAGCCGTCGTGACCGGTGTTCATGGCCTGGAGCATCGAGAGCGCCTCACCACCACGGATCTCACCGACGACGATGCGCTCCGGGCGCATACGGAGGGAGTTCTTCACGAGATCCATGATCGAGACTTGGCCCTTGCCTTCGATGTTCGCGGCGCGCGACTCGAGACGCACCACGTGGTCCTGCACGAGACGAAGCTCGGCGGCGTCCTCGATGGTGATGATCCGCTCGTCCTCGGGGATGAAGCCGGACATGATGTTGAGCAGGGTCGTCTTACCTGAGCCCGTGCCACCCGAGATGAACATGTTCAGGCGCGCTTCGACGCACGCCCGCATGAACTCCATCATCTCCGCGGTCGCCGTGCCGAACTTGATGTAGTCCTCGACGGTGATGCGGTACTTGGGGAACTTACGGATCGTCACCACGGGACCGTTGAGGGCCAGCGGCGGGATGATGATGTTCACGCGCGATCCATCCGGAAGACGCGCGTCCTCGTATGGCTTGGATTCGTCGACGCGCCGGCCGATCGGAGCGATGATCCGCTCGACGATCCGCATGACGTGCTCGTCGCTCTGGAACGTCACGTCGGAGAGCTGCAGCTTTCCCTTGCGCTCGACGTAGCAGCGGAAGGGGCCGTTGACCATGACCTCGGTGATCGTGTCGTCCTTCAGCAGCGGCTCGATCGGACCGAAGCCGAGGATCTCGTCGAGGATCGACTCGAGCATCTTCTGGCGCTCGACGCGCGTGACGACCACGCCTTCCTCGTCGATGAACTTGTTGAACATCTCCTCGATGCTCGAGCGGACCGCCTTCGCGTCCGCGAGATCGAGGCGCGGGTCGAGGTTGTTGATGATCCGCGTCTGGAGCTTGATGCGGACGTCGCGGTTCGCATCGCGTGCCGGCGAGCTGCTCTGGGTGAGGGGTCCTTCTGAGGGTGGCTTCGGCGGTCCACCCGGAGGCGGCGGGGTGCCGGGGGCCTGGGGGGCAGCGGGCTGCTGCCCAGCGGGACGCTGACCTTCGATACGCCTAAGCAGTGACATCCCTCTAAGAAACCCTCATCTCCGGCTCCCGTTATGGCGGGTGCCTGCTCCCTCGCTTGGCCAATGGAGTCTACGTCCACCAATGTGGAATTTGGCCATTCTTTTGGGGGATCAGACCGGTGACTAACGTGTGGTCGCGGGCGCCTAACGGGCTCCGAAAAGCTTCAGGCCGCCGCGCGCGGGCGCTTGCTTGCCCGCCGCCGCCGGCGCGGCCTCGGTCGCGACGAGCCGCTGCGCGAGCGCGAAGATGTCCTTCGCGACCTGGCTGTCACGGTGGCTGATGACGAACGGCACTCCGCGGTTGACCGCCAGCACCAGCGTCCGGCCATCGGAGACGATCGTGTGCGGGATCTTGCGTCCCAGGCTCGCCTCGACGTCCGACGCCTTGATGCCGCCGGAGCTGTCGTTGCGGTTCGCCACCAGCTGCACTTTCGCCTCGTCGTAACCAAGCTTCTCTACGACCTCCATGAAGACGCGGACGTTCTTCAGGCTGGTGATCTCCAGGGTCATCAGCGTCAGGATCACGTCGGCGACGTCGAGCATCGTGATGACCTGCTCCTGGAACGACGGCCAGGTGTCCACGACGATGTAGGCGAAGCGCTC
>JBDUCG010000323.1:0-2594 GCA_040003565.1 Chloroflexota bacterium
GCGATGCGACCGCTCCGGTGTTCTCGTCGTACGCCTCGGGCAGCATGCCGTCCCACGTCTCGACCTTGTCCAGACGGTCCCAGGCGCGGCGTTCGCGCTTCGCGTCACCGAGCACGCGGGCCACGACGATCGACTGCAGATCGCCCAGCGGCCACGGATGCGGCGTGTGCAGCGATCCGAGACCGCCAAGGGTTCCGGCGAAGAAGCCGTCGTTCGCGTTGCTCCATGCGAAGTCGATCGTGGCACGCCAGAGCGGGTCGTCCGCGCCGCAGAAGCCCCAGGCCGGCGCGAACACCGTCGGCATGTCGTTCGCGTCGTGGTAATGACGCGGACCTTCGGCGCGCGCGCCGCGCACCGCGTACGCGAACCGGCCCGACTCGATGAAGCCGCTCCGCGTCGCATCGCGCACCTCCGCGGCGGCGCGGGGATCCACGTCGCGCAGGACGCGCCAGAGCAGCACGTGACTGGAAAAGTGATAAGGCTGATCACCGAGCGGATCGTCCGCCGGCGTCTCATCGGTGGCGATCAGGCCGAACGGCGAGCGCCGCGCCAGGAGCGCGCGCAGCATCTCGTCGCGAAGCGCTCGGTACCTGTCCAGCAGCTTGATCTCGCCCGCGAGCCGAGCGTGATCCTCGAGCAGCAGGAACGGGAAGAGCTGCTGGTCCAGCTGGAACGCGGGATCCTTCGATGCGCCGTTCGCGAGCGATGCGCGCGGCCACCAGCCCGCGGGGCGCTCCGCGGCCTCGAACAGCCAGCGCAGGAATCCGTCGACGACATTTCGGACTCGCTCATCGCGCGGCGCGAGCTCGAGCAGCATCCGGCAGACGTAATAGGCGTCGCGCGTCCACACCAGCGGAAGGATCTCGTGATCCGCGAGCACCGCGACGAGACCGTCGCCGGCCGCCGCGGCGGCGCAGTCGAGCGCGTAGGCCGTAGCGCGGCGCACCGCGTGATCCGAGTCGCGGTCCCGGCCGATGCCGATCCACCACGCGCGCCGCTCGCGGACCTCCGCGCCCACCAGATCGTGTCCTTCGCCCGCGAGCCTCACCGCTTCGCGCACCGCGTCCTCCAGGGTCGTGCCGAACGCGATGGCGACGAGGAACGGCAGGCTCATGCCCGCCGGCACCGTGGCGTGCGCCGGAAGCGCGATGGCGGCGGCCGCGCCGAGATCGCGGTCGTCGAACCAGATGAGCTGTCCGTCCTCGCCGGTGGTCATGTTCGACGGGGCTTCGGGTAGCGCGCCGCCCGGCGTGAGCTGTGAGTACGCGGCTCGGGCGAGGCGCATCTTGCCCTGCCATTCGATCCCGACGCCGATGTTCTCGTCGCGCGCGGCGACGCGGACGACCTGGAGGGCGCCGCGCCGCCCTCGCGGCGCGAGCGTGATGACCTCGAAACGCGCGCGACCGGCGTTGTCGAGGACCGCGAGTGGCAGCGAATCTTCGACGAGGAACGCGTCGGCCTCGCCGGACGCCAGCATCGCGAGCCCGAAGCCTTTGCGCGAGCGCGCCGCGAGGCCGGCCCGGTACGCGCGCACGGCGGTCTGATCGAGCCGCTGATCGTCCGGCAACGGGGACGCGTCGGTCAGGACGACGCGGCCGTGCACCGGATGCGTGATGCCGAGCGAGAGCCAGCGGCCATTCGGCGTGAGCGTGCCGGCGACGATGCCGTTGCCGACGTCGAGCGGCTTGTACGAGCGCGCCGGGACAAGCCGAGTCGGACGCACGCGCTCACCGTAGCGGAAGCACCTTGGTGCCTGACCTAGCCGTGGCGATCCAGTCCAGCGCCACTGCCGCGGTCCACGACTGCTCCGGTGAGCCGAGCGGCTCCGCGGTGAACGGCTCGAAGTACTCGGCGAACCGCGAGGTCGGTCGCGCGAGCAGCGCGAGGTTCGCTTCACGAAGTCGCGCGGCCTCGTCGTCCAGACCGTGCGCGCGCAGTCCGCACCACAGCAGCCAGTTGATCACCGGCCAGGCCGGCCCGCGCCAGTACGCGCGCGGACGGAACTCCGGTGAGCGCGCGCCGGTGCTGAGGACGACCGGATGCGCGAGATCTTTCGCGCCCGCGAAGTCGGGGCCGAAGATGCGGTCGGCGAATCGGCGCGCCTCGGCCGTGGTCAGGCTCGGCACCAGCAGCGGGCAGAGACCCGCGCTCGTCACACAGCGGATGGGACGCTCGGCGCGCAGGTCGAAGTCGAGCGCGAGCTCGAGTCGGTGATCCCAGCATCCCCGCACCGCGTCAGCCGAGCGCCTCGACCATTCGGCGATCTCGGCGCGCTCGGCCGCGGGCGCGCCCGCGAGCTCCGCGATCTGCGCGAGCGCGTCGTTCGCCGCGACGAAGATCGCGCTGCACTGCACGTCCTTGATGAGGAAGGGGTGGGCGCGGCGCACGACCTCGTCGTCGTACTGCGCCGCGCGCAGGAGGCCGACGAGCCAGAGGTAGCGGTCGTACTCGGCCTTCGTCGGGCGCTCCGCGGCGTCGACGAGGCTCACGTCCGTCCGCGGATAGGGCGGCAGCTCGCCGACCTCGATCGCGGCCAACGCGGCGTCCCAGCGCGGCGTGTTGTCCGTGCCCTCCCACGGGTGGTAGACGCTGAT
>JBDUCG010000324.1:0-2591 GCA_040003565.1 Chloroflexota bacterium
GCATGCGCAACGTCCGCCCGCATGGCGTGAGCGACCACTTCCCGTATCCAAATGGGATGACCACTGACGAAGACGTCCTCCGTTATCTGGACGAGGCTTCGTCCCTTGGTCTGCGCGTCGGCATCGAGTACGACCTCGGCGTCGCCCCGGTGCTGCGCGCGACGACGCGCCAGGCGCTGCATTACATCATCGGTTCGGTCCATCAGGTCAACATCGCTGGGGAATGGATCTCCTATGACGACGTCGGCGCCTTCCTGAAGGGGCGCGTGCGTTCGTTCAATGGCATGAAGCGGTTCCTCGATCCCGCGCTGCAGCACAAGATCCGCGAGCGCACGCTCGAGATCATCAGCGCGGGCATCGAGCGCGACGGGATCGACATCCTCGGCCACGGCACGATGGGTCCCCTCGCCGCCCTCGGCGATCCGGAGCGGAGCTATCCGGCCGAGTGGCAGGAGCGGCTCATCCGGCTCTGCATCATCGGCGGCGTCGCGATCGAGGTGAACGAGGCGTACGGCGTCCCGCACCGCGAGTTCCTCGAGCGCGCGCACCGGCTCGGGGCACGGTTCTCCGTGGGTACGGACACCCACTTCTCGCTGGGGCCGCTCGACAAGACGATGGCCATGATCCGTGGCGCCGGCCTTCCCGAGGACGAATTCCTCGCGGGAGCCCGGGTCAGGCCTGTTCGGGGATGAGTAGCTCGTAAACGAGGAGGGCGATCGCGCCGAGCAGTAGCAGGTGCGCGAGATTTCCTGCGACGTTCAAAGCAAGGGCGGCGAACCACGCGGCGACGAGCACCCAGATCAGGATCCAGCGCAGCCGATGACCCGCAGCCATGCTCATGGGGGCACAGGCTAGCGCCCATATACTTTGATTGCTCGCGCGTCATCGCTCGCGAACGATGCAGCACGGAGGGGAGCCTGTGCACGGGGGACTCGCCGTCTACACCGGGAACGCTCACCCTGGCTTCGCGCGCGACATCTGCCGCTCCCTGGAGATCCCGCTCGGCAATGCCGACGTCTTCAAGTTCGCGAACGACAACATCTTTGTGAAGATCAACGAGAACGTCCGCGAGCACGACGTCTATATCGTGCAGTCGCTCTCCGCCGGCCACGGGGTCGGGGTGAGCGACGCGATCATGGAGCTCCTGATCATGGTCGACGCGTGCAAGCGCGCCTCTGCGGCGCGCATCACCGCGGTGATGCCGTACTACGCCTACGGGCGCTCGGACAAGAAGGACCAGCCGCGCGTGCCCATCACCGCACGCCTGCTGGCGGACGTCATCGCGGTCGCCGGCGCCGACCGCTTCCTCACCATGGACATGCATCAGATGCAGATCCAGGGCTTCTTCAGCATCCCGGGCGACGAGCTCTCGGCGCGCATCAAGATCGTCGAGTACCTCAAGTCGATCATCGGCGACAAAAAGGAGGACTTTGCGCTCGTCGTGCCCGACCTCGGTTACGCGAACGCGGCGCGTCGAGTGGCGGAGCTCCTCGACGTTCCCTTGGTGTTCATGCAGAAGACCCACCGCGACAACAGCGGCAAGAGCGAGATCGTGGGCATCATCGGGGACATCGACCGGCGCCGGTGCATCGTCATCGACGACGAGGTCGACCGCGGAACGACCATGCTGAACACCATCCGCGTGCTCCAGGAGCACGGGGTGGTCGATATCTGGGTCGCTGTCACGCACGCCGTGCTGTCAGGCGACGCCGCCGAGCGCCTCTTCGAGAGCGGTATCGTCGAACTGGTGACCACCGACACCTGCCCCCTTGTAGGCCGGGTCCGCAACGACCCGCGCCTCCGGGTCTTGACCGTCGCGCCCCTCTTCGCCGAGGCGATCCGCCGCATCCACGAAGGGGAATCCGTTGGCGCGCTGTTCAACCCACCCGGGTCGCAGATGCCGCTGCCGATCACCTAGCCGAAGGTCGTGAGCGCCCTCGCCCGTTTCTTCGACTCCAATGAAGGAGAGCTGCGCCGTCTCCGCAAGGTGACGCAGCGTGTCGCCGCGCTCGAGGAGTCGGCCACGGCTCTGTCCGACGACGATCTCCGCCGGCGCACCGAGGTCTTCCGCGAACGGCTGGCGAATGGCGAGACGCTCGACGACCTGATCCCCGAGGCCTTCGCCGCCGTGCGCGAGGCCGCGCGTCGGACGCTCGAGCAGCGTCACTTCGATGTGCAGCTACTGGGTGGGCTCGCGCTGCACCGCGGCCACATCGCCGAGATGAAGACTGGCGAGGGGAAGACCCTCGTCGCCTCGCTCGCGCTGTACCTGAACGCGCTCGAGGGAAAGGGCGCCCATCTGGTCACGACGAACGACTACCTCGCGAAGACCGGTGCCGGCTGGATGGGTCCGATCTACCACGCGCTTGGCATATCCGTCGCGTACATCGCGCACGACAAGTCCGCGATGTACGACCCATCCGTCGAGCTCGACGTGCTCGATCCCCGGCACCGGCACTGGCGCGACATCTCCCGCCGCGACGCCTATCTCGCCGACATCACCTATGGCCAGAACTCGGAGTTCGGCTTTGACTACCTGCGCGACAACATGACCGACGACCTCGCGAACATGGTGCAGCGCGAGCTCCACT
>JBDUCG010000059.1:0-8663 GCA_040003565.1 Chloroflexota bacterium
GACCTGGGTCGGTGTTCTTCCCGGTCGCTGCCGGTATGAGGAGATGTTAGCGGACGTCAGGCCGTGGAAGCGCGCGAGCCACGCGTCAGCTGCTTGTGCCGGTACATCGCCCGGTCCGCCGCATCGACGAGCGCGTCGACGGTGATCGGGCGGTCCGACGCGTCGGCGATGCCCCACGCGATGGTCGGGAGGCGCTTGCCATCCGCCAGCGTGCCCTCGGCGATGTTGCTCGCGACGCGGCGCATGACGCGTTCCGCGGCCAGCAGCGGCACGCCCGGGAACAGGATCGCGAACTCGTCGCCGCCGATGCGCGCCACGGTGTCACGGTCGCGGACACCCGCGGAGAGCATCTCGCTGATCCGCACCAGGGCCTCGTCGCCGGCGCCGTGGCCGAACTGGTCGTTGAGCTGTTTGAGGCCATTCACGTCCAGCACCGTGACCGTGAGGGGCACGAGCGGGTCGCCCTCGAGCTCGGCAGCCAGACGCGCGAAGAACGTGCGGCGGTTCGGGAGGCCGGTGAGCGGGTCGGTCGCCGCGGCGGTCTTCGCGGCCTGGTGCAGCTTCGCGACACGCAGCGCGGCCGCGACCTGGTGCGACACGGCCGTGAGCAGCTCCTCGTCCTCGCGTCCGAAGGCGTGGCTGCGCGGACTCTCGATGCCGAGCACGCCGACGCGCTCTTCGCCGAGCTGCAACGGAACGCACAGCACCGACTGGATGTTCGGCGGTCCGTAGAAGCGCGGGTCGGCCTGGGCATCCGTGACGTTCTGGAGCTGGCCATGGTCGATGACCCACCAGCTGATCCCGACGCCGCGCGTGAGGAGCTGGCCGACGTACGGTTCCGACGGTCCGACCGCGGCGCGCACGACGAGGCTCTGGTGCTTGTCGTCGAGCGTGAGCAGGAAGCCGTTCTCGTAGCCCATCGACTCGCACACGATGCGCAGGAGACGCTGCGCGAGCGTGTCGATATCGAGCACGGCGCTGATCTCCGACGCCAGGCGCTGGAGGATCGCGAGCTGCCGTCCATGCGCGTGCGCGGAGGCCGCGAACTGCTCGAGTACCCCACTCGGGCCGGGGACGTTGTCCATGTTCTCCTCTTCGATCGCGCCCACGCGGCGGAGGTAGGCGGCGCCGTGCTGGCGATCGCGGTCGAGCACGCGAAGGAACGCGTCGACGACATCGGGGTGGAACTGCGTTCCGCGGCAGCGCACGAGCTCGGCGCACGCGAACTCGATGCTCTGGGCCTGCTTGTACGCGCGCCGGCTCACGATGACCTCGAACGCATCAGCGGCCGCGACGACGTACGCCTCCAACGGGACGGAGTCCCCCGCGAGCTTTTCGGGATAGCCGGCACCGTCGTAGCGCTCGTGGTGCGCGGTGACGATCGGTACGAGGTCGCGCAGCGGTTCGACGGCCGCGAGGATGGATCCGCCGACCGCGGGATGCGTCCGCATGATCACCCACTCGTCGGCCGTGAGCGGTCCCGGCTTGTTCAGGATCGCGTCGGGCACGCCGATCTTGCCGATGTCGTGAAGCAGGGCCCCGAGCTGCACGCGCCGCAGCTGATCCGCGGTCATGCGCAGCTCGTCCGCGATGGTCCGCGCGAGCGCCGCGACGCGCGCGGAGTGGCTCCGCGTGTACGGGTCGCGCGCGTCGACCGCGGCGGCGAGCGCTTTCACCGACGCGAGGTAGAGCTCGCGCAGCTGCGCGAGGTGCTCGGCATTCTCGAACGCCGTGGCCACGAGGTTCCCGAGCGACTGCAGCACCGCGATGTCCTCGTCGTCGAAGGCTCCAGGCCGGTACGCCTGGCTCGAGAGGACGCCCACAAGCCGCCCGCGGCTCTTCAGTGGAACGTGCACCGCGGATGCGGACGGTCGCTCGGTCCCAAAGACCATGCCGCGGCGCTGCACGGGATCGTCGACGCCGCGCACGAGATATGTCTCGCCGGTCAGAACGACCTGGCTCGTCGGTCCGGTGGCCAGCGGGTAGCGGTCGCCGGCCCAGACCTCGCTGCCCTCGGCCTGCAGCACGAACTCGAACTCCTTCTTGTCAACGTCGTAGCGCGCGACGTAGAAGGAGTCGCGGGCGACGAGCGCACCCGCCGTTTCGAACGCCAGGCGCGCGATCCCGAACGGCTCGTGCACGCCCGCGAGCTGCCAGGCGAGGACGTTCAGCGCCGAAAGACGCCGGATGCGCTGCTCGCGCTCGGCCCGAACGCGCGCCGACCGCATGGCCGCGGCCGCGAGCTGCGCGAAGGCGAAGAGGCCCTGGCGGTCGATCGCGTCGAAGGTGCGGTCCGGATCGGTGGTCGCGATGCCGACGGTCCCGACCACCTCGCCCGCGAGCATCACGGGAGCCGCCATCGCCGCATGGATCCCGGCTTCGCGGAGGAACTCCGAGCTGCCGGTCATCTCACCATGGGTCTCGATCGAGTAGTCGCGGATGCTGACGACCTCACGGCGGCGGACGACCCGCCGCACGAGCGGCCCGACCTCCTGCGGCGCCGTCAGTGGCGCGGCGAGTCCGATGCCCGCGAGGTCGACAGCGGTCTCGCCCTGAAGCTCGGTCACGAGCACGAACTCCGTGTCATACGCGTCGTGCATCTCCTGCGCGATGCGACGGATCACGTCCGAAGTCGCGCCGGTCTCGGCCGCCAGATCACGCGACACGGTCTCGATGCGCCGCGCCTGCTCGAGGATGCGCGCGTTGCGCAGCGCGATCGACGCGTGAGCGGCGAGACCTTCGAGCGCGCGGATGTCGTTCTCGTCGAACGGCCGCACCTGCAGGCGGCCGATGGTGAGCGTCGCGGCGATCTCGCCCTGCACCACGATCGGGACGCCGACGATGGACCGCACACCGATGTCCTTGATCGCCGGCACAGCCGTCGGATCGGCGGCGTAATCGGCCCATGCGACCGCGCGACGCGAACGCATGACCGCACCGACGATGCCGGCGCGCGCCGACGCGTGGATGCCGACGGCACGCTCTCCGGTGCCTGCGCCCGCGACGACCGTGAACTCGTCGCCACGGCGACGGTTGATCGTGGCGTGATGCGCATCGACAAGCAGCAGCGCGTTGCGCGCGATCGAGCGGAAGAGCCCTTCCGGCGCGGTCTCCTGTCCGATGTCCGTCGCGACGCGCTGGAGGCTCCGCGCCAGCCGCAGCGCGCGAGCACCGGTGCGCTGCTCGCCGCGGTAATGCGCGACCGTCGCGCTGAGGATGACGAGGACGAGCAGCACGACCATCAGCTCGCCGAAGATCTGCGGGATCGGCGTCGGGATCCCAAGGCCGACGCGCACGATCTCCTGACCGATGCGGCCGACCAGATACGCGACCGCGGTCGCGGTGACGCCATGCTTGCCAAGGCGGTACATCGCGAGCGCGCCGATCGCGACGACCACGACGAACGCGACGCTGCGCTCGTTCGGTGCGCTGGCGATCATCCACAGCGACGCCGCGCCGAGATCACCCACGACTACGAAGGCAGGCGTCTCCGATAGCGGTGCGGGAACGCCGCCCCGTCGTGCGTCCGTGCGCCAGACGAGGGCCGATGTCGCGAGCAGGAACGCGAGCGCGGCGTATGCGAGCACGAGCGTGGTCTGGCCGCCGATGAGGATCCAGACAACCGCGCCGCCGACCGCGAGCAGTCGGGCGGCGAGGAGGGCATCGCGGGGGAAGAAGCGGCGCATCCGCGCCCACTCTTGTGTGTCGAGGAGCGGAGCGGGTATCGGTCCGGTGGCGGCGCGCGCGTCAGGACGGTACGGGTGGTGGTACTTCCGGCGCGAGCTCCTCGTCGCCGATGAAAACAAAGAGCGTCGCGAGCACTAAGTAGTTCTGTAGCGAACGCCAGGCGAAGTACAGCGGAATGAATGGCCAGACCAGTGGGGCGCTCGTTACCGCGCGTCGCCAGCGCATGATCGCGAAGAGGAGCGCCGCGAACACGACGAGCGCGAGCGCGCCGTAGACGGCGCGCGGGAGCAGCGGGCCGATCCCAGCGAGCGCGAAGCGCACGAGCCCGACACCGTCCGGCTCGAGCGGGCCGAGGATCGGCGCGGTCACGCCCTCGATGAATCGCGCCGGCGCAAGGGCGAAGAATGGCGCGTTCACCGCGAGGCCAACGAAGGCTGCGATCATCGTGCGGCGCACCGCTTCGCGCCAGCCCCATCGCTGCCACGCGACCGCGACGTAGAACGGCGTGACGAACCACGCCGTCTGGCGCGCGGCGACCGCGAGGCCGAGAAGCACCGGCGAAAGCCACGCGCGGCGGAGCGCGAGCCATGACCCGATCACGAGCAGCGCCCACAGCGGGTCGATCCCCGCGAGGATCTGCTGCCGCAGGACGATCGCGTTGCCAACGATCGTCGCGAGGGCCATGGGTCGCCATGCCAGACGGAGCCGGGCCGTCGAGACGACCCCGATAACGAGCACCTCGGCGAGGAACACCCACCGGACATCGCCGAGGCCCAGCGCGACGAACGGAGCGACGACCAGGAACGAGAGCGCCGGGTAGTTGTAGGTGTGCACGACGCCACCGTCCTCGAGATGCGTCGCGAGCAGCGGCTCCATGTGGAACCGCGCGAGCGCCTCGGGCAGATCGAAGGCGGCGTAGGGATCCTGGCCGGAGAGGAAGAGCTCGGCCGCGCGATGGAGCGCGGCGACGGCGTCCGCGTGGTACGGGACCGAGATGATGCATGCGAGACCGACCATCGCGAACGTCGTGAGCACGAGACCGGTCGCGATCAGGTCGCGCGTCGACGGACGCACGCGCAGGTGAGCGAGGAGCGGCAGGGCGAACGCGACGACGATCGCGAGCAGATCGTCCGGCGCGAGGCCGGAGGACCCGACCGCGAGATGCCGATCGAACAGCGCGGTCATCGTCGCGATGGCGAGGATGCCGAAGCCCACACGCCGAAGGCGATCCGATGGATGCACGCGTGAAGGGTCGACGAGCACGGCGACCGTGTACGCGAGCGCGAACATCGCCGCGATCAGCACCGGCGGCGGCAGGACGACGGCACCGCGCGACGCGAAGATGCCCAGTGCCGGTGTCCACAGCGCGAATGCCGCGACGGTGAGCGCCCGCAGATGCGGCGGCGTGCGCCAGGTCGCGAGCGTGGCCGCAGCGAGGTACGCGAGCATCCCGATGGGCGTATCCGCGAACGCGACGGCGGTCGCGAGGTAGATGCCCGCCGTCATCGCGAGACCGATCCAGGGCGACGCGCGCGGCGGCCGCTGCAGCGTCGCGAGAACGAGGAGGATCACAAAACAGCTGAACGCGACCGCGAGCGGCACGTCGGCCATCGAGCCGGACAGCGCCCGCCGCCCGAGACCGGCTGAGGCGACTCCCGTCGCGGTGAGCGCGAGACCCACGCGCAGCGCGACGCCGAGGCGCGGATCGGAGCGACGCTCGGCGGTCAACGCGCGCATTCGCTGCGGAGGCTATATCTCGCGCCCATAGACTCGCTCGACGTGAAGGCCGACGCCGCCCGTCCTCCGCGCCTGGTCTGGGCCGCCGGGGTCGTGGCGATGGCGCTGGCCGCGCTCGCCGGCGTCGGCATCTTCGTGGCCAAGGCGCCCTACGGGTACGACCTCTGGGCCTACGTTCTCGCCGCGCGGCACCTCCTCGCGGGCGAGCCCCTGTACGCCGCGCAGCCCGAGGTGCCGTTCGGGCCGTACGGCGAATATCACTACGCGCCGCCCGCGGCCGTGCCGTTCGCGCTCATCGCGCCCCTCCCGTTCTGGCTCGGGACGATGCTGTTCATCGCTCTCAACACGGGGATCGCCGCGGGGATCGCCTTCCATCTGATCCGTCCGCTGCCCCGCGACGCGAGGCCGTGGGCCGCGGCCGCGTTCGTCCTCTTCCTGCCGACGATCCTCGAGATCTCGCTCGGGAACCTCAACCTGATCACCGTCGGCCTGTGCCTCCTCGCATGGTGGCGGCGCGAGCGACCGGCGATCGCCGGAACGCTCCTCGCTGTCGCGATCGGCGTGAAGCTGCTGCCGCTGACGCTCGTCCTCTTCTATCTCGCGTCCGGAAGGATCCGCGTCGTCGCCTGGACGCTGGCGGTCGGCGTGGCGGGGCTCGTCCTCACGGCGGTCGTATTCGCGCGCGATTTCCCGGCGTACATCGCCCTGCTCCTCGCGCTCAAGGACAGCCACTGGGCCGCCGATCTCATCGCGGCCACGCCGCCGGCGGAGGTCGCCGCGCTCCTCGGCTCGCCGATCGGCCGCTGGCTGCTGCCGGTATCGGCGCTCGCGACGGCGATCCTCGGCGGGCTCGCGTCCCGCCGCGACGGGCGTGATGAGACGCATCTTCACCATCTCGCGCTCGCCTACGCGCCGTACCTCGCCTCGTTCGGTCTGCTGTGGTTCCCCTACCTCGTGACCGCGCTGCCGCTGATGGCGAGCACGCTCCATCGCGCGCTGCTCTTGCCACGCGCGCAGACGCGCGCGGCGCTCATCGCCGCCCTCACGCTCAGCTGGCTGCTGCTCCAGGTCATCGGCGAGCGTGACGACCTGGTGCCGATCGGCGCGCACTTCCTGGGACTCGTGGTGCTGCTGGGCGTCGCGCTCGCCGTGATGGCGCCGCGGCCCGCGAGCATCACGGAGAGCGTCGCCGCGCGCGCCGCGGCATGAGCGACCGCGCGGTCGCAGCCGTGCTCGCGGCGCTGGTGCTCGTCATGCGAGTGCCGTTCGCCGCGCAGACCCTGTGGGCCTGGGACTCCGTGCTCTACGCGCGCTCTCTGGAGCAGGGCTTCCAGGTAGGTGTCGAACTTGTAGATCAGCGCCCCCACCCGCCGGGATACATCTTCTACGTGGGGGCGGCCGCGCTGGTCCGTCTCTTCACGCGCGACAGCAACGCGGCGCTGGTCATCGTCGGCGTGATCGCCTCCGCGCTGACCGCGGCGGCGGTCTATCTGGTGTGCCGGCGCTACGTGGACCGCGTGCTCGCGGTCATGTTCGCGCTGGGCGCCGCCTCCGCACCGCTCGTATGGACGTACGGCGAGGTCGCGATGCCGTACGCGCTGCTCGGGCTTCTCGTCATCGTGCTCGCGGTCGCGATGCGCGACGCGATCACGCGCGCGTGGCCCGCGGCGCTCGCGGCCTCGGCGGGTCTGGGCCTGGCCGCGGGGTTCCGGCAGGACGTGCTCCTGCTGCTCGGGCCGCTGTGGCTCTGGATGCTCGCGGCGCGCTCGTGGCGGGAACGGGGCCTCTGCGTCGCCGCGCTCGGCGTCGCGGCCTTGGCGTGGTTCGGCCCGAGCGCGTCGCTTTCGGGCGGCCCGGCAGCATACCTCGCGAGCCTGGGTGGACAGGCCGCGCGCGTCAGCGAGCTGTCCCCGGCTGCGGGTGGCGACGCGCTGCTGCGCAACACGCTGCTCACGGTGTACGCGCTGTGGTGGGGCCTCCTTGGCTTCGCGCTCGTGCTCGTCGCCGGAGTCATTGCGAGGCTGCGCGCCCTGCGCCGCGCGAGTGAGGAGACGGTCTTCTTCGCCCTCTGGCTCCTACCCGCCGCGCTGATCTACGTAACGATCCACATCGGCGATCCCGGGTATCTGATGTCGGTGCTGCCCGCGCTGTATGTCGCGTGCGCCGCGCTGATCGCGCCCGTCGCGGCGCGGGCGCCGCGAGCGGTGCTCGCCTTCACCGCGTTGCTGGTCGCTCTCAACATCGCCGTCTTCGTCGCCGCCGACGCGCCGTTCTCCGCACGCGCCATCGTGCGGCACGACCGCTCGCTCGATTTCCGCGTCGCTTTCGTTCGCGGCAGCTTGCCGCCATCGTCGACCGTGATCCTCGCGCAGTCGGAGTACCTGACCGCGCGCTACTACCTTCCGGAGTACCGCGTCCTCTTCTACGGCGCCGAGCCCGAGGTGCTCTCACGCGCAGCGCGCGAGGTGCGTGTCATACCACCGACGACTGTGGCCGTGTTCGGCGCGCTTTCCGCATCACTTCCCTCGACGCTGCGCCTCAGCGACGGCGAGGTGCGTTCCGGCAGCCTCGACTCCGGCGCGTCGCTCGTCGCGTACGACCTCGAGCCGCGCTGACCGCGTCAGTCGGCGGCGGGCAGCTCGAAGACGAAGAGGTGATTCAGCCCGAGCTCGAAGCGCTCGTGGGTGACGAGCCGCATGCCCGCGTCGGCGAAATATTTCGGTGTCTCTTCGGGGTCGTAGCCGTGGTGGGCCTCGATGTCCATGCCATGCAGCAACCGCAGTTTGCGCAGCGCGTCGACGATGCGGTCGACGAGCGGCGCGGGAACGGTGATGACCACGCGCCCGCCGCGGCGCAGCAGCGCTCGGCACGCGGCGACGAAGGCGGGTCGCTCGGCATCTGGCACGTGCTCGAAGACCGCGAGCAGCGCGATGACGTCGTACGGACCCGCGTCGCGCAGGTCGCCGGGAAAGCTGCCGCGTATCAGACCCGAGCCCGCCGGCGCATCGGGGTCGATGCCGACGGCGTCGTGCACGCGACCGCCCGCCGCGCGTATGAGCGAGCCGTCCGCGCACCCGATGTCGAGCAGCCGCCCGCCCGCGGGGATGTGCGGGAGCGCCTTGCGGATCCGGAGCCGCTGGATGAGCCGGTCGAGCGGCGTCATGCGGCTTTCGCGGTCGGGAGCACGACCGTCTCCGCACCCGCCGGCTCGCGCCACAGGAGCAGCACGATCGCCACGA
>JBDUCG010000060.1:0-8629 GCA_040003565.1 Chloroflexota bacterium
TGGGACGGCATGCTGCCCGAGGCGTACGACGAGAACACCGGAGCGGTCGCATCGCGTCATTGGTTCGCGTGGCCGGCGGCGCTGCGCGCTCTCCTGGCTCTCGACCCTATGCTCAAGGCACCGTGACCGCCGAGCAGACATCCGACCGCGCCGGCCGCGCGATGGCGTTCCCGATCGAGACGCCGCGCCTCGTGATCCGCTCGTTCGAAGTCCGCGACGCCGAGCAGCTGCACGAGCGCGTGTTCGGCGATGACGAGACGATGCGCTTCATCCCGCGCGGCGCGTCGCCTTCGCTGGAGCGTACGCGCGGTGCGGTCGAGCGTTTCATTCGGCACGAGCGCGAGCATGGCTTCGGCCTGTGGGCGATCGAGCTCCGTGCGACAGGCGAGTTCATCGGCGACTGCGGCCTGGTGTACGTCGAGGGCAAGGGCCCCGAGGTCGAGGTCGCGTACCACTTCGCGAAGGAGTGGTGGGGGCGTGGCCTTGCGACCGAGGCCGCCCGCGCGTGCCTCGACTACGGGTTCCGCGAGCTTGGCCTGCACGAGATCATCGCGATCTGCTTCCCCGAGCACGTCGCGTCACGTCGCGTGATGGAGAAGGCGGGGATGCGCTATGTCGGCCCGGCCCGCTACTACGAGCTCGATCTCGTGAAGTACGTCGCGAATGACCGACGCTGAGGTAGACCGCGAGGTCCGCATCGCCATCGCGCGAGCGATAAAGACCCGCGGCCAGGTCCCCACCATCTCCGCCGTCGCCGCCGACATGGGCGAGGAGGTGGCCAGCGTGGACGCGTCGTTCGCGCGGATGATCGAGGGCCATGTGTTCCTCCCGCGCGAGGGATCGCACGAGATCTATTCGTACAACCCGTTCTGCGCGGACAAGACCGACTTCTTCGTGACTGCGGCCGGTCGCATCTGGTTCGGGATCTGTGCGTGGGACGCGCTCGGCATCCCGGCGGCGCTCGGCACGTCGGGAGTCGTCGAGACGCACTGCCCCGACTGCAACGAATCGGTCGTGGTCGAGGTCGATGCGGACGGCGCGACGGAGGTGCAGACCTGGACCGTGATGCAGGTCGGCGTGCAAGCTCGCGACTTTTGGAAGGACATCTATTTCACCTGATCGACCATCCATCTCTTCCGGTCGGAGGAGCATGCCGAGCGATGGCGCGACAAGATGAGACCGTCGGCGTCGACGATCCTCACCATCGAGCAGGCGACCGGACTCGCGCACGCCTGGTACAAGAACAAGCTCCACCCGGACTGGCGCCGCCACACCGCCGACGAAGCCGAGGTGGTCTTCGACGACCTCGGTCTCGATCCGGAGTTCTGGCGCCTCTCCTGAACGCATGACGCGGCGCCCGGTCATCACCGTCATCGGCAAGAGCGCGCGAAATCCGGCCGACCCGGTGCCGGCGCGGGCGCTGCGGGCCGGCGAAGAAGTGGGGAAGCTTCTGGCCGAGCGCGGCGCCGTCGTCGTCACCGGCGGTCTCTCCGGCGTGATGGAGGCGGTGAGCCGCGGCGCGAAGAACGCCGGAGGGCTCGTCATCGGGATCCTGCCCGGCCTCGACAAGCGCGACGCGAACGCCTACGTCGACGTCGCGATCACGACGGGCATGGGCTGGATGCGCAACACGCTCGTGGTCCGCGCTGCCGACGCCGTGATCATGATCAGCGGCGGCATCGGCACACTGAACGAGCTCACCGTCGCGTACGAGGACAAGCCGACGGTGGTCCTCGAGGGCACGGGCGGCTGGTCCGATCGGATCCGCGAGATCGCGTACGAGGGAAAGCATCTCGACGAAGGCGGCACTGCGGAGCTCCACTACGCGAAGACTCCGGCCGAGGCCGTCGAGATCGCGCTCGCTCTTGCTCAGGCGCCCGGCGCCGAAACGGGCAAGACGGTCGAGCGCGAGTTCCGCTCATGAACAAAAGGATCGCTCGCGGCTAGGCGACCGCGGTCAGGACCTCTACCGAAAGCACTTCTTGTGCGGGGCCGCGGAAGGTTCCCCGGTGCGGTGGGATGTCGCTGTAGTCACGCCCGATCGCCAGCTTCACGTGGTAGGCGCTCGCTACGAGGTCGTTCGTGGGATCGAAGCCGCGCCAGCCGTGCGTTGGCGTGAACGCTTCGACCCACGCGTGCGATGCGCCCGTGCCGCGACGCGGGCCGCTGGCGTCGGCCACGATGTAGCCGCTCACATAGCGAGCCGGGATCGCGACGGCGCGACACAGCCCGATGAGCAGATGCGCGAAGTCCTGGCAGACGCCACGCGGTTCGCCGAGGACGTCGACCACGTTCGTTTCGACCGTTGTGACGCCCGGCACGTACTGGAGGCGCCCGTTGACGAGATGCATCAGCCGCTGCACCGCGGGGAAACCGTCTTCCACCGACGCCGGGCGCTGCGGCGTGGCGAGCGCTTCGAGCTCGGGCACCGCTGGCACGAGGCGAGACGGGTCAAGAAAGTCAGCGAGCGCCGAAGGTCCCAGCGGATCCGGCGACTGCGCCGGTACCGCGAAGGGATCGGCGAGGAGCGTTTCGATCTCACCGGCCGTCCGCAGCTCGAGGTGTCGGTGCGGCCGCGCCACCGTCACGAGGAAAGCGGTGTTACCAAGGCCATCGGCGTAGCGACGGACCGCACCGGCTGGATCGATGCCGATCTCGAATCGACCCCAGCGCTGGTGCGCGTCACTGCGCGGACCAAGCCGGACGTCGATGACGCTCTCCACGATCTCCGCGTCGTAGTCGAATCGTGTGATGTGCTCGACGCGAACCTTCACTGCTGTTGCTGCTGTTGGGCGGCCATCAGCGCCGCTGCGCGCGCCACCCCGACGAGCCGGCTCGGCTCTGGCTCGTCCCGGAGGTACGTGGCGGCGATCTCGTCCGACACCTGCGCGATCGACTGCTGCACGCCGAACAGGAAATCCTCGAGGCCACTCTCAAAGATCTCGTCGATGGCCGCGTGCTCGATATCCGCGTGCACGCGCCCGAGCGAGCGGACCGCCGGTCCAGGGTCGTTTGCCGCGGCGCTCCGCAGTGCGGCCACCGCGCTGAGGGCATCCTGAGCCGCGCCCAGCGCGAAGCGCACCGACTGCGGGAAGACCGGGTTGAGCAGTAGGAACTCCACGATCCGAGCTGGCTCGACGCGGAGCGAATAGAAGCGCGCATATGCCTCCGCCGATCCGCAGGAGCGCAAGACCGCGAGCCAGCGGACCATGTCGGCATCGGACGTGTCCTCGTCGTCGCGCGGCGCGAGGAGGTGCGCCTGCCGGCGGAGAAGTCGCACCACGCCGTCCGCGCGCTCGAGGTAGGTGCCCAGGGAGAGGAAGTCCCAGGGCTCGTCGTGTGCGAGGGTCGATCCGGCGAGTCCTTGGAGGTACTGAAGCCGCTGCCGAACGAGCCGCTGGAACGACACACTGTCGCCCTGCGCTTGGCGTTGCTTACTCGGCAGGGCGAGCGACTGCTGAAGCGTGTTCAGCTCCTCCCACATCTCGCTCGAGATCGATTCGCGGACCCCACGGGCGAGCTCCCGCGCATGACGCACGCACGAGACGAGCGAGTCGGGGTTCAGCTGATCGGATAGGAGGAAGAAGGACACAGCTTCCCCCGAAAGATCGATGGCTCCGACGAGCGGTCCCCAGAAGTCGGACTCCTCGGCGCCGACGTCGAGCTCCAGGTGTCGTGTCACGTCGATAAGGCGTGAGACGGCGATGCCTCGCTCGACGTAGCGCGCCATCCAATAGAGATCGTCCGCGACACGACAGAGCATCCGCCTAGCCGAGCACCCAGGTGTCCTTGGCGCCGCCGCCCTGCGATGAGTTCACGACCAGCGAACCAGCCCGAAGGGCTACTCGGGTGAGACCACCTGGCGTCACGCGGATCTCTTTCCCGAAGAGCACGTACGGCCGCAGGTCTACATGACGGCCTTCGAGGGATCTCTCGCTCCAACTCGGGTGCCTCGACAGCGCGATGGTCGGCTGCGCAACATAGCCGCGCGGGTCCGCCTGGATCCGGCGTCGGTACTCGTCGTGGTCCGCCTTCGACGCGTGCGGCCCGATGAGCATCCCGTAACCGCCGCTTGCGTTCACGGACTTCACGACCAGCTCCGCGATGTGCTCGAGGATGTACGCGCGCTCGCTCGGGTCAGCCGCCACGTAGGTCTTTACGTTCGGGATGATCTCGTCCTCGCCGAGGTAGTACTTGATGATCGTCGGGACGTACGCGTAGATCGCCTTGTCGTCGGCGACGCCGGTGCCGAGCGCGTTCGCGAGCCCGACGCGGCCCATCCGGTAGGTGGCGAGCAGGCCGGGGACCCCGAGGAACGAATCGTGGCGGAACGCGAGCGGGTCGAGGAAGTCGTCGTCGACCCGCCGGTAGATCACGTCGACGCGGCGCCGCCCGCTCGTCGTCCGCATGTACACCGTGCCGTCGTCCACGAAGAGATCCGAGCCCTGCACCATCTCGATCCCCATGGCTTTCGCGAGGAACGCGTGCTCGAAGAATGCGGAGTTGTGCACGCCGGGCGTGAGCAGCACCACGGTGGCTGCCTCCGCGATCGGGGGCGCGACCTCGCGCAGAACGCTGAGTAGATCCTGCGGATACCCCTCGACCGGCCGGATCCGATAGTCGGCGAAGATCTGCGGCCATACCCGCTTCAGGACGCGGCGGTTCTCGACCACGTACGACACGCCGGAGGGGACCCGAAGGTTGTCCTCCAGGACGTAGAACTCGCCACGATGGTCGCGCACCAGATCGCTTCCCACGACGTGCGTGTACACACCGAGCGGCGGCTCGACCGAACGTACCTCCCGGCGGTAGCCGCGAGCCCCGAGGATGAGCTCGGGCGGGATCAGACCGCTGCTGAGGATCTTGCCGTCGTGATAGATGTCGTGGAGGAAGAGATTGAGCGCGCGGACTCGCTGCTCCAGGCCGCGTTCGATGCGCTTCCACTCATCGGGCAGGATGATCCGCGGGATGAGATCGAACGGCATGATCTTCTCGAGGCCGCTCGGACCTTGATTGATCGCGAACGTGATCCCGCGAGCCTGAAAACTCAGGTCGGCGGCCCGCTGACGGCGCGTGACCTCGTCTGCGGACAGTGTTTCCAACCGTCGGGCGAGCGCCTCGTAGTGCGGTCGGACGACGCCGGGCGCGGCGAACATCTCGTCCCAAAAGGCCGTCGGGTCGTAGGCCGCGAGCGGCGAGCGCTGCGTGATCACGCGACGCCCAGCGGCGCGGGCACGGTCAGATGCACGATCTCCGCCTGCTTCGTGTACGCAAGCTTTCCGAGCGCGGGACCGCCGTAGGTGCCGGATGTAGGGGTGACGTCGGCGAAGTCGCGGCCGGTCGCGACGGTGATGTAGTCAATCCGCGCGCGTCGGTGATGCGTTGGGTCGTACGCGATGACCTCCACCTCGCCCGGTGCGTCCGCATCGGCGAGCAACACCTCGACCCACGCATGAGGGGCGCCTTCGCCGAGCATGTGACCCGAGACGTACCGGCAAGGGACGTTCACGAGTCGGAGGAGCGCGAGCAGGATGTGGGCGAAGTCCTGGCACACCCCCTTCTGGAAGTGCAGCGCCATCGCCGCCGGCGTTGTGTACCCGGTCACCCCGTATTGATAGGTGATGCTGTCCGAGGCCCAGTTGTGGGCGCGCTCCGCGCGGTCGCGCGGGTCGTCCGCCGACCGGACGATCTGCACGGCGGCATCGATCAGCTTCGAGTCCGGCGCGGTCAGCGCCGTTGGCTGCAGGTACCGGAGCGGGCCGCGGCCGACGGGCCACGGCGCTGGTCGCCTGCCGCTCGACGTCGTGACATCGCGCTCGACGTGGAAAACGGCCTCGAAGTCGATAGCCAACGGCACGCGCGCCGCCACGACAGTTGCGACGCAGTTGCCGAACTCGTCCTCGCTCCACGCTAGTTGCACGTCGCCTTCGACACCGCGGATGGCGAGATCGCGCCCGAGGACGCGCTGATCACCCTCATGGTCACGCGGGATCATGAGCAGTCGCTGCTTCAGGTCCCACACCGGGCCGCTGTAGGTGTAGCGGTAATGCTGACGGACGCGATAGACCGCGCGCGTCACGCGCGACCAGTCGGTCACGACTCAGGGTGCGCGGCCGCCTCCTGGCGGTCGGCGTCCTCTTCCGCCGGCGGGCCGCCCGGCCGCTCAGCGGTGACCTCGTCAGACCAGACGACGAACTTCGCAAGCCGCGCCGACCCGAATGCGGTCGAGAGCGCGCAGTCCACCGCATCCCGGCCACGTCCGATGACCACTCTTCCTACCCGCGGAGTGTTGTGGCGGGCGTCGAACGTGTACCAGCGACCGCCGAGGTAGGCCTCGAACCAGGTGTGGAAGTCCATCGGCACGTCTGGCGGTTCGATGGCGATGTCAGGGAGGTAGCCGAACGTGTAGCGCGCCGGGATGTTCAGTGCGCGGCAGAACGCGACCGCGAGGAGCGCGAAGTCGCGGCACACGCCGGCGCGCTGCTTGTAGATGTCGAGCGCGGTCGTGCTCGGTGTCGACGAACCGTTCCGGAATTCGATGTTGTGATGCACCCAGTCGCAGACCGCCTGGATCCTCGCCCAAGTCGGGGGCGTTGCACCGAAGAGCTTCCACGCATCATCAAGCAGCTGGTCCGATTCCACGTAGCGGCTGGGAAGCGTAAAGACGATCGTTTCGTCAGGAAGATCCTCGACCGGGTGGAGCAGCGCCTCAGGCGCGACCGGATCGGCGGTGGGCGGGATCTCGACGACCGCGTCGTAACGGACCGTCGTGAGGCCCGGAGGCGCGACGAAGCGCCAACAGACGTTGCCAAAAACATCGTGGTACTCGTGAAGGGGAATCTCGGAAGGCTCGATCCACTTCGATTCGTAGACCGCGACGTGCTCGGCATCCATTCGCGGCCGCACCAGCATGAACATGGGCACTGGAGCTTCCGTTTGCCAGCCGAACTCGCAGCCGATCCGTACTCGCATCTGCCGAGTCTAAGGACGGAGGGGCGGACCCCTGCGGGGAGCTAGAGCGGCGGAGCGCCGATGGACGGCAGCATCGCCTCCGCCCACGCTGCCGCGCTGAGCAGGCGCTCGTCGTCGCCGGGAGCGCCCACGAGCTGAAGCCCGAGCGGCAGGCGGTGCGGACCGAGGCCGGTCGGGATCGTGATCGCCGGAGCGCCGACGAGCGACCACCGCGAGCAGAAACGCGGATCGCCGGTCGTGTCGGGCGTTGGCGCCTCGCCGACGGCGGGCGGCGTGAGGATCGCGTCGTACTCGGACGCCCAGTCGAGGAACGCTGCGACAAGCCGGTCGCGCGCGGTGAGCGCTTCCGCGTACACGCGATGATCGATGCGGGCGCCCTCCGCGAGCTGGGCGCGCGCGAAGGCGCTCACGGTCTCGGGCCGGCGCGCCACCTTCGGAAGCACTTCCTGCCCGGCCTCGTACAACATGATCGTGCGCAGGATGCGCGGCGCGTCATCGAGACCGGCCGGCGGCCTCGGCCACTCCACCGGTCCGCCGACGAGCGCGAGCGCGTCGACGTCCGCCTGGAATCTCTCGCGCATCTCGTCGGACGCGTGCTCCCACTCGCTGGTGCGCAAGGCGGCGAAGCGCGGGACCTTGTGGTCGTCGGCACGCGGCGCGCGCTCGGTCTCGCCGGCGAGGATCGCAGCGAAGAGTCCGGCGCTACGCACGCTGCGCGTGAGCACGCCGACGTGGTCGAGCGTGCGGGAGAACTCGAACACGCCCTCGGTCGGGATCCGGCCCACGGTGGGCTTGAAGCCGACCACGCCGCAGAACGCCGCGGGCCGGATGACCGAGCCGTTCGTCTGCGAGCCGATGGCCGCCGGGACGACGCCTGCAGCGACGGCCGCGGCGGATCCCATCGATGAGCCACCGGGCGTGCGCGAGGGATCCCACGGATTCAGCGTGTGACTCGGTGTGAGGAACGCGAGCTCGGCGGTGACGGTCTTGCCGAGGACGATCGCACCCGCGGCCTCGGCCGCGCGCACCGCTGGGCACGTGACTTCGGGAACGCGGCCGGCGAACAGCGCGCTGCCGTTCTCGGTCGGGATGCCGGCGGTGTCGAAGATGTCCTTCACACCGATGGGGATGCCTTCGAGCGGACCGACCGCTTCGCCGGAGACACGCCGCTCGTCGGAGACAGTCCCAAGCCGGCGCGCGCGCTCGGCGTCGAGCCACACGAACGCGTGGATCTGCGGCTCCGTCTCCGCGTACCGGCGAAGCGCGCGCTCGACCAGCGCGGTGCTGGTCAGCCCGCCGGCTTCGAGTGCATCGGCGAGGCCGACGAGGTCTTCGGAGACGATCCGCATTTCGCACGCATAGTGACGCGCGCGGCCGCTGGCCGTGTCACGCCTGCACCGTTCACCGCCGGTACGCGTCACCAAGGTAGCGGTCGTGGTTTCGCGCTACGTTTGTCGCGCCTTCTCTGTCGCGGTACTTTCCGGCCAAGGCCATCACGCGCTTGATGCGGTCGTCGCGTGCGTCCGCTCCCACAAGGCGCTCGACGGCCTCGCGGACCACAGCCGCCACCGATCGCCCGTGGCGAGCGGCGTATTTGCGGACAGCGTCTTCCTGCTCGTCGGTCAGTTGGATCTGTATCCGCTTCATGCCATCAGTG
>JBDUCG010000061.1:0-8624 GCA_040003565.1 Chloroflexota bacterium
TGCCGGCACTTACGCGATCGCGCTCGCGTCCGTCGGGCTAGTAGCTTCGCCCCTTCGCCGCCTCGAGGAGGAGCCCGCGCCGGCTAGCCGCTAATCGCCCTCGCGCTCGCGGTGAGCTCCGCCGCGAGATCGGCGGGGACGTCGGCCTGGATGTGGATGCCGGCCTCGCCGTACTCGGCGTTCCGCAGCTTGCCTCGCTCGCGAACCCGCTGCAGCAGACCGCCCTCGCGATGCGGCACGGTCACGTCCACTTTCGTCCAGCGCGACGCCGCGATGGCTCCGAGCCGGTCACGTAGCGCGCTCACCCCTTCGCCGGTCTGTGCCGAGACGAAGACCGCTGCGGGGAACTCCGCACCGAGCGCTTCGCGCAGCGCGTCGCCCTCCCCGCCGCGCAGCGTGTCGGCCTTGTTGAACACGATGAGGCTCTCGCGCGACGCGAGGTCGAGGGATGCGAGCGTCTCGCGGACCACGATCATCCGCTCGTGCAGGTTCGGATGTCCCACGTCCACGACGTGGACGAGCAGGTCGGCGTCGTCCAGCTCCTCGAGCGTCGCGTGGAACGCAGCGATGAGCGCCGGCGGCAGCTTGCTGATGAAGCCCACCGTGTCCGATACCAGCAGCGCCCCGCCGCCAGGCAGTGCCATCCGCCGCGTGGTCGGGTCGAGCGTGGCGAAGGGCTGGTCGGCGACGAGCACGGTCGCGCCGGCGAGCGCGTTCAGGAGCGTCGACTTGCCGACGTTCGTGTAACCGACCAACGCCGCGAGGAACAGCCCCTCCTTCGCGCGTGATCCGCGCGCGCGCTCGCGCTGCTTCTGGACCTCAGCGAGGCGCGCCTTGAGATCGCTCAGGCGCCGCTCGATGACGCGCCGGTCCGTCTCGAGCAATGACTCGCCGGGTCCACGTGTGCCGATGCCACCGCCCAGGCGGGACAGACCTTTCCAGATGCCGCGCAGCCGCGGCAGCTGGTACTCGAGCTGCGCGACCTCCACCTGAACGCGTCCTTCCTTCGTCCGCGCGTGGCGGGCGAAGATGTCCAGGATCAGCGCCGAGCGGTCGACCACGCGATGTCCCGTGAGCTCCTCGAGGCTGCGCTGCTGCCGCGGGGCGATCTCGTCGTCGCACACGACGATGTCCGCGGCGAGGCGGGCGCATTCAGCGGCGATCTCGGCGACCTTGCCTTTCCCGACCCAGGTGTTGGGGTCGGCCGAGCGGCGCTGCTGGATCACGCGACCGGCGACGACCCCGCCCGCGGCCTGGACCAGCGTCGCGAGCTCGTCGAGCGAGTCCGCGGCATCGAAACGTGCTCGGGGCGTGTCGAGGCCGACCAGGAACGCGCGCTCGGCGGGAGCGGTGGTATCGATCACCCTGACAGTGTCGCAGGCAGCGGATCCACCGCGGTCGGATCGATCCACCGGATGCCTCCGTCGCGCCGGAACCACGTCATCTGGCGCCGTGAGTACCGGCGCGTATCGCGAACGGTCAACTGGATGGCTTCATCGAGGGTCAGCGCACCCGCGAGGTGCTGCGTCCAGTGGATGTAGCCGTGACCGCTCAGGCTGGGCACCGTCGGATCCAGCCCGCGCGCGAGAAGGGCTCGCGTCTCGTCGAGGACGCCCGCGTCCACCATGCGCCGCACACGAGTCTCGATGGCGGCGATCAGGATCTCGCGTGGCGGTGCCAGACCGATCTTCACGGCCGGCACCGCCGCGTCGCGCCGCCAGCTCGCGGTGAGACCACCGGTGAGCATGGCCGCCTCGACGTAACGGACCACGCGACGCACGTTGCGCGGATCCACGCGCGCGGCCGCCTCCGGATCGAGATCCCGCAGACGCGCGTGCAGCGCGTCGCCGCCCTCGCGCTCGGCGGTGGCTTCGAGCTTCGCGCGCAACAGCGGATCCGTCGGGACAGACGCGAGGTCGAGCCCATCCAGCAGCGCGCGCACGTACAGGCCGGTACCGCCGACAACGACCGCGGCGCGTCCGCGCGAGGCGATCTCGTCCAGCACCCTGCGCGCATCGCGCTGATAACGGAAGACGTCGTAGCGCTCGCCGGGATCGGCGACGTCTATGAGGTGATGCGGCACTCGCTCGCGCTCCTCGCGCGTGGGCTTCGCGGTGCCGATGTCCATGCCGCGGTAGACCTGACGCGAGTCGGCCGACACGATCTCGCCTCCAAGAGCCTCAGCTGCGCGCAGCGCGAGCGCGCTCTTACCAGAGGCGGTGGGACCGACGATGGCTATGACGCGCGTCGGGCCGCCTCCAACGACCGCAGCGCGACGCGTGCGTGATCGAGCGTCGCGGCATCCGGTGCCGACTCGCCGTAGCGCAGGTCCTCGAACGCGCGCACCAGCGGGTCGCCGGCCGACCAGCGCGGGTCCTCGCTCGCGATGCGCGCGAGATGCTCGGCCGGCGTCTCCTGCGGCTGCCGCCACCCGACACCGGCTCGCTCCGCCAGCGCCAGGAATTTCCAGTACAGGAGACGCAGCGCGCCGCTCGGGCTGCCATCGTCGCGCGGGGCACGGCGAGCCAGGCCGCGCTGCGGTCGGAGGCGTCGCAGCATGTCGCCGAGGCCGAACCCCTCAGCTGTACCGCGTTCGAGGGTCACGCCCTCGGGCAGCTCGAGACGCCGCTCGCGCAGCATCCGGTCGAAGAGGAACAGCGCGACGAGCGCGGCGCCGAGCACGATGAAGAGCTCGACCGCGCCGAAGACGACGGGGCGCGTCTGCTCGATCTGGCGCAACAGCTCCTCGTCATCGGCCGGCGTGCGCGCGTTGATCTGGATCGGCTCGCGGCGCCACAACGACGCGATGATCGGCTGCAGGAACTCGACGATGAAGGCAGCGATGTACCCGAGCGGCAACAGGATGAGGTACAGGAGCCGCGTGAAGGTCGGCTCGATGGCCGTGCCGAACGCCGAGAGCGCGTCCTGAACGACGGGCACGAACGCGGCCGCGAGGATCGCGACGATGCCGACGACGAAGCTCACGCCGGTCGCGGATGATGCGCGCGCACCGCCGCGCGTTCCACGCGCGAGCGCGAGCTCCTCCGTCGTCCGCGCCAGCGACAGCGCGAGACCGGACAGCGCGACCACGAGGAGCGCGAGAACGGCGAGCGGTCCGTGGTCGATCGGTCCCGTCGCCAGCGCCGCGAGTCCGACGCACGTGCCCGAGAACAGCAGCGCGTTGCGCGAATCGTTCCAGCGGACCGCACCGCGCGCGATCGACAGGTTGCGCCACAGGAAACCTTCGGCGACGAGACCGAACGCGACCATGCGCGACAGCACGGCGAGCCCGTCCGGATCGCGCGCCGGCAGCGTGAGACCCCACACCACGCCGGCGGCGAGCGTGACGATCAGGATCGTGGTCCCGCGCTTCTCGCTCTTCACCTCACGCTGGATCGTCACCAGCAGGAGGCCGATCCCGAACAGGACCATGGTCCACGGGACGATCGGCAACGGATTCGTTCCGGTCGTCGCGACGTGCGCGATCGCCGCGATGCAGGTGAACGCAACGGCTTCGACGAAGCAGCGCGCGCCGATCAGGATCGCGATGGCCGCGCTACCCCGCACGGCGCAGCTCCGCGGGATGCAGCACGTCGAGGACGATGCCGCGCGCGCGCAGATGCGCGGCGAGCTCGGCGTCGGCGGGCGCGATGCTCACGGCGAGGACGCGGTGGTGCGAACGGCGCAGCGCCAGCATCGCACTGGCGAGCCCCGTCGTGACGCGCGGCGTCACCACGATCAGCGTGGCGCCCCACGGCAGCCGGCCGCGCTCGCCGAGGAACACCGCCTCGGGCGAATTCGCGGCATACGGACCCAGGCGCGCGAGGATCTCGAGCCCCCGCGTGAGCGAGTGCGGTCCGCGGCCGAGGGCCGAGCGCGGCCGCTCGTGCGTGAGGTTGTCGAGGCCGTTCGTCACGAGCCCGATCTGACGGCCGGCATTCGCGGCGATGCGCACCATCTCCGCCGCCGCGGACACGACGTATTCCACGGCCTCGGGATCGGCCTGGATCCAGTACTGCTCGTACGACGCCACATTGACCAGGAAGATGGCATCGAGGCTCGTCGCGGGCTCGTAGAGCTTGGTCTGGAGCTCGCGCAGGCGCGCCGTCGCTTTCCAGTGGATCTCCTTGCGCGGATCGCCGCTGCGGTGCTCGCGCACGCCGCGGAAACGCAGCGGATCCGGCAGGAGGCCCCGCCGCACCGCGAGCTCCGCGAGCGGACGGAGGGATGGCAGCTGGCGGTCACGAACCGCGAGAGGCGCGGGATAGGCCACGACCTGCACCGACATCTGGTCGGTGCGCTCCGACACCGTGAATCCCAGCCAGTCACCACCGCGTAGACGGATGGGGCCCAGCGCATATGCGCCACGCTGCGTCACGACGAGGGGGAAGCGCAGCACGAGCCGTTCGTGCCCACGCGGCGCGAAGCCCGCGTTCACGAAGCCGCGCGCGAGACCGGGCGTCGGCTCGGGCGTCTCGATGCCCTCCGGCAGGAACAGGCGCAGGTCGAGCCACGGTAGCGGGATCGGTTTGCGGTTGATGACCGTGACGGTCGCGACCAGTGGCTCCCCAGCCACGAGGCGGTCCGGTTCGACCCGAAGCTGCGTCTCGAGACCGACCAGCGCGAGGCGCCCGGTGATCGACACGACGAGCCACACGACGAGGCCGCCGGCGCCGAGCACGATGAGCGCGGGCGAACGCGAGATGGCGGCGATGGCGACGATCGCGATGACGATCGGCCACTCGAAGCGGCCGGACCGTGTCATCGCGATGCGGCTCCGCGGAGGGGGGTTGCAGGGGGTTCTCCCCCTGCGATGGACCGGTGGTCCTCCGCCGGCACCGGTGTTCGCGCGAGCACGTCAGCGACGACCGCCGCGCCGGTGCGTCCGCGCATCTGGGCGTCGGCGATGAGGAAGAGACGGTGCCTGAGCACGGCGGCGGCCTGCGCCTTCACGTCGTCGGGCAGCACGTACGCGCGACCGCGGATCGCGGCGTGCGCCTGCGCGGCGCGATACAGCGCCAGCGCGGCACGCGGACTCGCACCCAGCTCGACGCCCTCCGCCGTGCGCGTCGCGCGGACGACATCCGCGACGTAGCGGCGGACCGCATCGCTCACACGCACCGCGCGCACTTCTTCGCGGAGCGACGCGAGCGCGGACGCGTCGAAGAGCGGGCGAAGATCGTCCGTCGACACCGTGCCCGCGCCGTGCACGCGCAGGATGTCGTCCTCTTCGTCGGCGTTCGGGTAACCGAGCTGGAGCATGAGGAGGAATCGGTCGAGCTGCGCCTCAGGGAGCGGGAACGTCCCCTCGAGCTCGATCGGGTTCTGCGTCGCGATCACGCAGAACGGCTCCGGCAGCGTGTGCGTCGTCTCGTCGACGGTGACCTGCCGCTCCTGCATCGCCTCGAGCAGGCTGGACTGCGCGCGCGGCGTGGCGCGGTTGATCTCGTCGACGAGGACGATGTTCGCCATCAGTGGCCCGGGTCGGTACGCGAAGCTCTGCGTCCGTTGATCGAAGATGGAGACGCCGGTGATGTCCGACGGCACGAGGTCGGGCGTGCACTGGATGCGCCGGAACGAGAGCGTGAACGAGCGCGCGACCGCTCGCGCCAGTGTGGTCTTCCCCACTCCCGGCACGTCATCGAGCAGCACGTGGCCGTCGACGAGGAGCGCCGCGAGGAGCTGCTCGGTCGCGGCGCGCTTTCCGATGACCACGCGCCCGACCTGCTCGACGAGGCGGTTCGCGGCCTCTTTGACCGTCGTCACGCCTGTATTAGGCCGCTTCTAGGGAGGCGATGTTGCCGTCGGAGTTCGCGCGCCGGCCACGGATCGCGCTCGCGCACGCGAGCGCCAGGGCGAGGGCGACAAAGGCGGCGAGCTCGTGGAGCACCAGTGCGATCGGATCAACGACCCTAAGCGCGAACGGGCTGAAGGCCCGCTCGATCACGAAGAGGAGCGCGGTCGCGAGCAGAAGGCGCAGCGCGAGCGTGCCGCCGTGGACGGCGCGCGCCGCGACTGTCAGCACGACGATGGCGAAGAGATAAACAAGCCAGCCCGACGCGTCGCCGGACAGCCCCCACTCGCGCCCGCCGGGCACGAACCCCGAGACGAGACCGTCGGCGACGAGAACGGCCGCCAGCACGATGGTGATGATCCCGAGCATCCAGGCCGTCTTTTGGGCCAGGCCGGGAGCACCCTGACGTGGCGTCGGGTCGTCCTGGTCATCCGCCGGATGCGCCATCGGCGTCGAGCTCTGGAGGCCGAAAAGGCTGCGCATTTCGTCCTCGCCGATCGAATGGCCGAGGCGCCAGACGCGGATCGCCGAAACGAGGATCACCAGCTCCACGACCGCCGTCGCGATGTGCACGACGATCGCAGGGAGCTCCTTCGGCCCGAGGATGAATGCCGTAAGCGGCCGCTCGAAGAGGAAGAACGCGGAGAGACCGATGCGCGCCATAAGGCTTCTCTCACTGCCGCGGGCGACGAGGTACGCCACGAGCGTGTTGACGATCGCGAAGATGTAGGCGATCTCCGCGAGGTTCTCGTATTTGCCGGTGAACCACGCGGGTCCACCGGGATACACGCCATCGAGGACGCCGTCGACCACGAACAGGACCGACGCCAGCAGCATGAGGAGGACGACGGGTCTGAGCGCACCGGCCATCACTACTCCCCTTCCACTGCCCGTGGAATGGTACCGCTCAGTTCCTCGCTCGGCGGCTCTCCAGCGACGGAATGCATTCCGGTGGCACGAAAACGCCACCGAGGTCGGTGCCGTGCTCTCCGCGGCCATGGAAATCGCTGCCGCCGGTGGGCACGAGCCCGTACCGTCCCGATAGACGGAGGCACTGCGCGGTGAACGCGGGTGTGTGCGAGCCGTAATAGCACTCGATGCCGGCGAGACCGGCGTCGACGAGCTGCGGCAACAGGCGTTCGAGATCGATGACCGTGCCGGGGTGCGCAAGCGACGGCACGCCGCCGTGCTTGCGCACCAGCTCCACCGCTTCGAGTGGAGCGAGCCCGACGCGCGACACGTACGCCGGCGCGTCCTTGCTGATGAGCGTGTCGAACGCGCTGTCGTAGGTCGGCACGTGGCCCGCTTCGAACAACGCCTGGGCCAGGTGCGGCCTCCCGAGCGACCCTCCCTGTGCGATCTCGCGCACGCGGTCGACCGAGACGGGATATCCGAGCGCGTTGAGCTTCTCCACCATGAGCTCGATGCGGCGCCCGCGGTTCTCGCGGAGCCAGCGCAGCTTGTCCTCGAGCGCCTGATCCCCCGGATCCACGAAATAGGCGAGCACGTGGACGTCTCCCCACTCCGACTCGGTGTTGAGCTCGGTCGCCGGGATCACACGAAGGCCGCGACGATCGCCCTCGGCGACCGCTTCGGCCACGCCCATCAGCGTGTCGTGGTCGGCGAGGGCCTGGATCTTCACGCCGCGCTCGGCCGCCCGCGCGATCAGCTGCGTCGGAGTGAGTGCGCCGTCCGAGGCGATCGAGTGCGTGTGAAGATCGATCGGATAGCCGGCGCTCACGCCCGGCCGCTGACCTTCGTCTCAGTCCTCGCCGAACAAGCGGTCGAGGCGCTCGATCGAGCGCGCGCGGCCGGTCGTCTCGTCGACGTCGATGACCACGCTGTTGAACTGCACCGGCCCGCCGGCGATCTCGAACCGCCGCGGCATCCCGTCGCGGAAGCGCGCCACGATGATGTCCTTGTCGACACCGAGCACGGAGTCGCGCGGCCCGACCATGCCGGTGTCCGTGACGTGTGCCGTGCCCTGCGGAAGAACGCGTGCGTCGGCCGTTGGGACGTGCGTGTGGGAACCGACGACCGCCGAGAAGCGCCCGTCGAGATGCCAGCCCATCGCGATCTTCTCGCTGGTCGCTTCGGCGTGCCAATCGAGGATGCGTACGCGCGGCGCGTCGCGACCCAGCTGATCTAGCAGACCGTCGATCGCGCGGAACGGATCGTCCGCGGGCGCCATGAAGGTGCGGCCGATCGCGTTCACGACGAGAACGTCTTTCATCACGACCCAGCCTCGCCCCGGATTTCCCGGCGCGAGGTTGATGGGCCGGATGGCGAACGGAAGAAGCTCGATGTCGTTGAGGAATTGCCGCTGATCCCAGACGTGGTTGCCGTTCGTGACGACGTCCGCGCCGTTGGCGTTGAGCTCGCGCGCGATGTCGAGCGTGAGTCCCGCGCCGCCCGCGGAGTTCTCGCCGTTGACGATCGCGAAGTCGATGCCGCGTTCAGCGCGGATCTTGGGCAGGAGTGCGGTGACCGCATTCCTACCCGGTCGCCCGACAACATCCCCGACAAAGAGGATCCTCAAGGGAAGAGCGATTCGCAGAGCGCCACGGGTACGACCCCTGAGGAGGCATTGACAACGGCCGAGCCCGACCGAGGGCCCCCGCGCGCGAGGGGTCCCCGTCCCGAAGGGACGGGGTTTCGCGCGTTGAGAGGGTTTCGGTCGGGCGAGGCCGTAGACGGAACTACTTGGCGTACTCGACGGCGCGCGTTTCGCGAATGACCGTCACTTTGATTTGTCCGGGATATTGGAGCGACTCTTGGATCTTTTGGGCGATGTCGCGTGACAGACGCGCGGTCGAGAGGTCATCGATCT
>JBDUCG010000325.1:0-2571 GCA_040003565.1 Chloroflexota bacterium
GGAGGGCGTAGTGGAGGCGGGACTTCACCGTCCCGACGGGCACTTCGACGATCTCTGCGATCTCCGCGAGGTTCAGGCCGTTCAGGTAGTGGAGGACGACGACGACCTTGTGCTTGGGCCCCAGCACGTCCACGCACTCCAGCACGGCACGGCGGCGTTCGCCGCGCTCGGCGGCGTCGCTCGGCGATTCGCTCTCGGCCGCGATGTTCAGAGTGCTGTCGTCGAGCGAGCTGAAGGTCACACCCTTCCGCGGCTGGCGGTTATACGAAAGGTTGACCGCGACGCGGTAGAGCCACGGCCGGAGCGAGTCGTCCGGCTCGAGGCGCTCCAGGGCGCGATGCGCGCGCGCGAACGTGTCGACGACGATCTCCTCAGCGGCCGACGGATCCTTGGTGATCGAGAGACCCAGGCGGTAGATGCCGTCGCGGTACCGGTAGAAGAGGTTGTCGAACGCGAGGACCTCGCCGGCGCGGGCCGCGTGGACTAGCTCGCGGTCGCCGCGGGGCTCGGCGTCGAGGCCGTCGGCCTTGCGCGGCCGCGCGGTCACGGCAGGTAGCGCCGGATGGCGCGCGGAGCGGACAGATCCGCGAGGCTGCCGCGCTGCACGGTCTTCCCGGACTCGGGTGCATGGATGAACGTGGTCTCGCCGGTCGCGAGCGCGGTGTGTGTCACGCGCTCGCTCCCGAAGAAGAACAGGTCGCCCGGCCGCGCTCGATCCACCGACCCGCCTCCCAGCGCCTGCTGGTCCGCGTCGCGGTCCAGCCCCATTCCGTTCAGACGGTACACCCGCTGCGTGAAGCCGGAGCAGTCGATCCCGTGTGCGCTCGTGCCGCCCCAGAGATACGGGACGCCGAGGAACGACTCGGCCGTGGCCGCGAGATCTTCAGGCGTCGGGTAACGCTGCGGCAGCTCGTCGCTCGGGAGCGTGTCTGCGACGGACACCCAGCCATTCGCGTAACGCAGCCAGCCGGCGACGACCTCGTAGCCGGCGACACCCGCGCTGGCCTCACCGATGACCTCGCCGGACTGGTCGGGCTCGCGGCGGATCGGGGCGCCGCGCACCGCAACGATGATCTGCCGCCCGGGGTGCGTGTCCTTGCGGATCGCACGCCGGTCGATCCATCCGAAGTAGAGATCCTCGCCCTGCACGTACGTCCATTCGCCGGAGTCGCCGAGCAGCGTGAGCGCCTCGCCGAACATCGCCTGGTCGACGAGTTCGCTCGCGCCGTCAGGCTCGGCCCGGAGTTCGGCGAGCGCGTGCGACACGTGCGCCCGTGGCGGCCGGACCATCGACACGCGGGTCGCGGGCGCGATGCTCACGACGGCCGGTAGCGGAGGACCGGCTTGCGCGCCGCGGCCACCTCGCCGAGGCGGCGGAGCGGCGCCGTCACCGGCGCATCGTGCACCGACTTCGGATCGGTCTCGACGCGCTTGGCGATGCGCACGAGCGCATCGGCGAACGCATCGAGGGTCTCTTTCGGCTCGGTCTCGGTCGGCTCGATCATCATCGCCTCGGGCACGATGAGCGGGAAGTAGACCGTCGGCGGGTGGAAGCCCTCGTCGATGAGGGCCTTGGCGATGTCCAGTGCGTTGGCGCCCTGCTTCTTCTGCCGCGCAGCGCTCAGCACGAACTCGTGCATCGGCGTGCGCTCGTAGGCGACGTCATACGTGTCACGCAGCAGCGCGAGCAGATAGTTCGCCGCGAGGATCGCGTCGCGTCCGGTCTCCACGAGCCCCTCTTCACCCAGTGTGCGGATGTACGTGTACGCGCGCACGAGCACGCCGAAGTTCCCGACGAATGAGCGCACCCGTCCGATGGACTGCGGATGGTGGCTCGCGGTCTCGCGGCGATAGGTCCCGCTCGCGTCCTTCACGATGCGCGGTACCGGTAGGAACGGCTCGAGATGCTGCTTCACGCAGAGCGGGCCGGCGCCTGGACCACCCGCGCCGTGCGGCGTCGAGAACGTCTTGTGCACGTTGATGTGGACGCAGTCGAAGCCGAGATCGCCGGGCCGAGCGACCCCGAGCAGCGCGTTCATATTCGCCCCATCCCCGTACACCAGGCCCCCGGCCGCATGGACCGCGGCGCAGACCTCACGCACCCGCTCCTCGAACAGACCCAGGGTGTTCGGGTTGGTCAGCATGAAGCCGACGACATCGTCGCCCAGGGCCGCCTTCAGCGCGTCGAGATCGACGTTGCCGCGCGCGTCGCTCTTCACGGTCGTCACGTCGAAGCCGCACATCGCGGCGGACGCGGGATTCGTCCCATGCGCGGAGTCGGGGACGATCACGCGGCGCCGCTTCGTGTCGCCGCGGGCCTGGTGATACGCCTTGAACATGAGGATCGCGGTGAATTCGGCGTGAGCGCCCGCCGCCGGCTGGAGCGTGACGCGGTCCATGCCGCTGATCCCGGCAAGGAGCTCCTGGACCTCGTAGAGCAGGCGCAGCGCGCCCTGCACGGTCTCGTCCGGCTGCTGCGGATGGATGTCAGCGAAGCCGTGCAGCGACGCCGCGCGGTCGTTGATCTTGGGGTTGTACTTCATCGTGCACGAGCCCAACGGGTACATCCCG
>JBDUCG010000326.1:0-2570 GCA_040003565.1 Chloroflexota bacterium
GCAACGGCGACCGTCGCGGTACTGCCTGCGGATACGGCTCAGACCGTCACCGTGGACGGGAACCGACCGGTGAAGGATGACGGCGACCAGCACCGCCGCTTCTGCCTGAGGCTGAACGAGCTGCTGACGCGCCTCGTGGAAAAGGGCGTCATCACCCGCGAGCAGAAGGAACGGATCCTCGACGCGTTCAACTGCCTTCCGCGCAGCACCGACCGTCCGGCGTCCACCGATCGTCCGACCACCACGCGTCCGACCGCCGCTAACTAGCGGCGTTCACGTGCGGCGGATCGCCGCGAGGCCCGCGATGAGCGGAGCGGGGTCCGCCGCACGCATCAGCGCGGTGCCAACGAGCACCGCATCGACGCGTCCGGGCAGGCGGCGCGCGTCCTCGACGCTGGCGATCCCCGACTCCGCGACGAGGATCTGATCGTCGCGCGCGCGGTCGCGCAGCGTGGCGGCGCGGCCGACGTCGATCTCGCGTGGCTCGCGAAGGTTTCGCGCGTTCACGCCGACGACGCGCGTGCCGGCCCACGAGACGAAGTCGACGGCGCGCTGGAACGCAGCGGGATCGTGCGCCTCCACCAGCACGCCGACGTCGTGCTGGGCAGCGCGCGCGGCGATGCGCTTGAGCTGTTCGTCATCGAGCGTCTCGGCGATGAGGAGGGCCGCGTCGGCGCCGGCCCTGCGGCCTTCGAGGACCTGGTATTCGGTGACGACAACGTCCTTGTAGAGGATCGGCACGTCGACCGCGTCGCGCACCGCCTCGAGATCGTGGAGCGAGCCTCCCCAGTGCAGCGGCTCGGTCACCACCGAGATCGCGGTGGCTCCGGCGGCGACGTACGCGCGAGCGAGCCGCGCCACATCCGCATCAGCGCCGAGTGCGCCATGCGCGGGCGACATCCGCTTGACCTCTGCGATCACGGCGAGATGGCCTTCGCGTTTGGCGCGCAGCAACGCGCTGGTGAACGCGTTGGTGGCGCCATCGATCCGCAGCTGGTCGAGCGTGCCCGCGGCGCGCGCTCGCGTCCACACGTTATCGCGCATGTTCGCAAGGACCTCATCTTCGCTGACACGCGACGCCGTCTCGTCCACGTATGCCTGGCGTTCCGCGCCGACCTGCTCCAGGAAGTCCTTCATCCGGCGATCTCAGCGGTCAGCAGATCGTCGAAGGTCTCGCGGCGCCGCACCAGCCGCGCACGGCCGTCGCTGACGACGACGACCGCGGGACGCGGCGCCATGTTGTAGTTGCTGGCCATCGCCAGCTGGTACGCACCCGCAGCGGGCATCGCGACGACCTCGCCGACGCGCGGGAGAGGCAGCGCGACCCGCTGGATGAGGATGTCACCGGTCTCGCAGTACTTACCCGCGAGCGCGACGTCGCTCACGTCGCCGCCGCGAACGCGGCTCGCCAGCACGGCGGTGTAGGTCGCGCCATAGGCCGTCGGGCGGATGTTGTCCGCCATGCCGCCGTCCACCGCCACATATGTCCGCGCGCCGCGCTTGATCGAACCGACCCGATAGAGGGCGACGCCCGCGGGCGCGATGATCGAGCGACCCGGCTCGATCGTGAGATCGGGCAGGTCCGTGAAGCCGTGGCGGCGCGCCGAATCTGCGACGACCTGGGCGACCGTGCGGATCATGTCCGCCGGCCGCGCATCCGGGTCATCAAGCGTGTAGCGCACGCCATACCCGCCGCCGGGACTGATCTCGCGCGTGACGACGCCCGCCTTCTCTCGCATGTCCGCGGCGAACGCGAACAGCCGCTCGACGGCCTGTCGGTACGGGTCGACCTCACGGATCTGGGAGCCGATGTGCGCGTGGAATCCGCGGAGCTCGAGCATCGGCTGCGCGAGCACCGCGCGCACCCCTAGCTCGGCCGCGCCGCTCGCGATATCCAGGCCGAACTTGGTGTCCTCCGCGCCGGTGAGGAGGTGCGCGTGCGTGTGCGCAGCCACGCCTGGTCCGAGCCGGAGCAGGACAGGCAGCGGTGCGGTGCGGTTGGCCGCGACGCGCGCGAGCAGCGCGATCTCGTCGAGGTTGTCCACGACGATGCGGCCGACACCCTCGGTGCTCGCGAGCTGTAGCTCGTCCTCGCCCTTGTTGTTGCCGTGGAAATAGATGCGCTCGCGCGGGAAGTCCGCGCGCATCGCGACGTGCAGCTCGCCGCCCGAGACGACGTCGAGGCCAAGCCCTTCATCAGACAGCAGGCGGAACAGCCACGGAGCCGCGTACGCCTTGGCGGCGTAGCAGACGGTGGCCGCGGCGGGATACGCGCGCACCGCCTCACTGAATGCGCGCACCCGCGCGAGCACGGTCGCTTCGTCGTAGACGTACAGCGGCGTGCCGTACTCCGCGGCGAGGTCGACCGTGTCGCAGCCGCCGATCGTGAGTCGATCGCGCTCGCTCACGCGCGCGGTGTCGGGAAAGAGCTCGGCTGGGAACGTCATCGCACGAGCGATGCTATTGCCGTGCCCGCGAGGCCGACGAGCGCCGCGAGCAGCAGTCCCACGACTCCGGCGTTCACGCCGAGAAGAGCGGACCGGGAACGGCCTGCGCAGCCCCGTACCCGG
>JBDUCG010000327.1:0-2570 GCA_040003565.1 Chloroflexota bacterium
AGCGCACGTCGCCGAGATCCGCGAAATAGCCGGGCAGCTGATGACCGGCGCCGCGCAGCTTGTAGACCGCGGTATGGCGCGACAGGCTCACGACGGTCGCGGCGGTGAGCCGCTCGATCTCGACCCCGGCCTCGTAAAGCGCGCGCGAACCCGGACCGTTGCTCGACGGTGCGAGCAGCGCGAGCTGCCAGAAGCGCGGCTCCTCGGTGAGCCCGCGCGGACCGAGCACGCTGCGGTCGGTCGTGCCGACCCGCTCAACGAGGATCTCGATGCCGTGACGCGCCAGACTGCGGCGCACCGCCGCCTGATCCGCGTCGCCGTCGCTCGGGGGGACGAACAGGTGCGCGACCGCGAAGCGTCCGCTCCGCACGAGCGCCGCATCCTGTCCAGCCGCGCGGAGGATGTCGGCCCAGAGCGCGCGCGGGATGTCGGTGAGCACGCCGGCGCCGTCGCCTTCGCCATCCACCAGACCGGACCGATGCGCGAGTGCGGCCATGCCGTGGAGAACGTCGTCGAGCACGGCGCGCGTCGGACGCCCGTCCTTGCGGGCCACCGCTACCAGCGCACAGGCATCGCGCTCGTCGCTCACAGCTACCTCCTTAGAAAACAGAAAAGCCCCCCGGTCCTGGGAGGCTTCGTCGGTCTCGACGTTTCTGCTCAGCAGACGCGACTCAGCCTCCACCTCCTGCGGTGCTCGCTGCTGCTGCCGAAACGCGAATGACCATCTGGCGGAATTTGTACCCGAATGAAAGGTTGCGGAACAGGGGCCAGATGGTCGTGAAACGGCGTCAGGCGGAAACTTTGGCGCGGACCCCGACGGAGTCGCCGACCCGCGCCGGGCCGTCGACGGCGATGACGGTGCATACCGCACCACGGCGGCCGGCGAGCGTCGCCTGGAAGGCGGCCACGTCGGCGACGCCGAGCATCTCGCCGATGTGCGTGCAGGGCTCCGCCTCGCCGTTGACTCGCAGCGTGAGGCCGCCGACGCGGAGCTCCGTGTCCGGCGACAGGAGGCTCACGCCGGGCAGACCCTCCGTCGTGATCTGCTCGCGGAGATCGCCGGGCTGCAGACCGAGCGCCTCGTGCGTCGAGCGGTCGACGACCACAACGGCGCGCCTGACGCGGTCTGCGTGCGAGTCGCCCTCGATGCCGCCGCCGACGCGGCCACTGATCTCGGCCACCGGACGCGGGCGCTCGCCGTGGCGCTCGTGCAGGTGAAGGGCGACGACCTTCGCTTTCATTGGGACAAGACTAGAGCGCTCGCCGCACGACGGCGGAATCATCGTGCTTCTCGACGATCTCGAAGCCCGCCTTCACATACATCGAGACCGGTCCGACGTAGTTGATCTGGCTCCAGCGCGCGCCGTCGATCTCGCCGAGGACCGGGTACGCCTCGACCGACGTCATGCCGCGTTTCTTCAGATGCTCGAGCGCGGCCTCGAGCAGCGTCGTCGCGACGCCCTGCCGCCGCTGATCCGGCGCGACGACGAAGCACACGACGGCGCCGACGTTTGGAGCCTTTGTGCCTTCGACGTTCCGCAGCTCCGTCTTCGGCGCCGCGTGGCACCAGCCAACGACGCGGCCGAGCCGGTACGCGACCAAGCCGTTCGCTTTCGCGGAGAGGATCAGCTCGCTGCGCGCGGCACGGTTCTGCAGCTTGGTGCTCGACGCGTAGTTCTCAACGAGCCTCTCCATGCAGAAACATCGCGACCAGTTCGGATTGTCGGCGTACGCGACCATGTCGAAGTAGTGCAGCACCGCGTCGTGCTGATCGGGCGAGATCGGACGCACGGTGATGTCGCTCATCGCTCCACCGAGACCTCGTCGCCGATGCGCACCTCGCCGGCGCGCTCGACATGCGCCCACACGCCGAACGCGAGCGGCTCGGTGGTGTCGGCGGGCCGGTATCGAGCCAGCAGATCGAGCGTGTCGATGTCGGGGTCACCGGTATCCGGGTCGCGCGTCGTGACGACACAGCGGCCGACGTTGCCGGCGGGAACGACGATCGCGTCGCCCACGTGGACGCGATGTCCGATCCATTCATCCTCTTCATGCGGGCGTGCACCGGCGATGCCGATGAGCATGCGGAAGCGACGTGGGTCCACCGGCTCGCCGACCTGCGCTTCTTCCTGAAGGCGCTCGAGCGACGCGAGCGAGAGAAGCGTCGCGCCGGCCGACTTGCGGGCACGGTCGTGGCCGTTGCCCGCTGCGTCGAAGCGCACCAGGCGCACCGGCCGACCCAGCTGCGCGCTGAGCGCCGCGGCCCAGGGCCCCTCGACGATGTGACCCGGCGCTTCGTGTCTATAGATCGTGACGACGATCGGCTCGCTGACCGCCACGCGCTCGCGGACGGACATGCCGTTCGGCATGCGCAGCTCGAGCCGATCGTTCTCCGGATCGAAGTGCGCGACGATGGCCGTGAGCGGCGCGAGCCGCTTGCCGTTGAGCATGAGGCCGGTCTCGACGTCAACGACGCAGAAGAGACGATCGTCCTCGACGCCACTGGTGCCGAGCTGGATGCGCTGGCGCTCCTCGATCCGCAGCCCCTTCACGGGCGCGACGTGGAGCCA
>JBDUCG010000328.1:0-2567 GCA_040003565.1 Chloroflexota bacterium
AGACCAAGGCCCGCGACGCCGACGTTCAAGCGGGCGCCGCGTCGGGCACGCCGCGGCCGACGGCGCGCGCGACCGCGCTCGCGCGACCGACCAGTGCCGCGAAGTTCTCGAAGGTGAGCGACTGGAAGCCATCGGAGAGCGCGTGGTCGGGGGTCGGATGGACCTCGATGATGATGCCGTCGGCGCCCGCGGCAACGGCCGCGAGCGCGACGGGCGCGACGAGGTACCACTTCCCCGTACCGTGCGACGGATCGCCGACGACGGGGAGGTGCGTGAGGCGCTTCAGGAGCGGGATCGCGTTCACGTCGAACGTGTTGCGCGTGTACTTCTCGAAGGTGCGGATGCCGCGCTCGCAGAGGATCACATTCCGGTTGCCGCGCGCGAGGATGTATTCCGCGGAAAGCAGGAGCTCTTCGACGGTCGCGGACATCCCGCGTTTGAGCAGCACCGGCTTCGGCTGGTCGCCGACCTCATCGAGCAGCGAATAGTTCTGCATGTTCCGCGCACCGATCTGCAGACAATCGGCGACGCGCGCGACCGCTTCGACGTCGCCCGGAGTGAGAACCTCGGTGACGATCGCGAGCCCCGTCTCTGCGCGCGCCTCCTCGAGGATCTCGAGGCCTGGCACGCCGAGCCCGCGGAAGTTGTACGGCGACGAGCGCGGCTTGAACGCGCCGCCGCGCAGGATCGTCGCGCCCGCCGCCCGCACGGCCCGCGCCGTCTCGAGCGTCTGCTCGCGGGACTCGACCGAACAGGGACCGGCCATGATCGCGAGCGGGCTGTCCGCGCCGACAGGTACCGAGCCGATGCGCACGACCGTGTCCTCGGGGATGACCTCGCGCGACGCGAGCTTGAACGGCCGGCTGACCGGCACGACCTCGGCGACGCCCGGCAGCGACTCGACGGCTTCCGCCGCGGCGCGCGACGTGGACCCGAACGTGCCAATGGCCATCCGCTCCGCGCCCGGCAGCGAGATCGGGGTGATGCCGAACTCTTGGATCCGCGCCAGCACCGCATCGATCTCACGCTGGGACGCGCCGCGCTTCATGACGACGAGCACTACGCGCCTCCGCCCCGCGCGTCGCCCGGAAGCTCCACCGCCCACGCTGGGCGCAGCGACTTCGCGCCGCGGATAAATGCGTGCCGGATCTCCTTCTGCGACTTCGACGTGTTCCAGGCGATGAGGACGCGCACGCACATGCCGAGCGCGCCGGGCACCGGGATCTCGCGTCCGCAGATGAGCGGAACGTCCGTCCAGCCGAGGCTGGCGCGCGCCGCATCGGCGGGGAACGCCGCGTCGAGATCCGGCGTCACGGTGAACCACACGTAGCCGATGTCGTCGGGGCGCAGGCCGTTGAGCTCGCTCAGGACGCGCAGCAGCTCTGCCGTTCCATCGAAGATGGCCTTCGCGTCGTTCGCGCGGACCGTCGTCGCGCCGCGCACGCCGCGGACGGCCATCAGGATCGTCCCGCCGCCGCGAGCGAAGCCACGAACTCACGCAGCTCAGCCGCGCGTCGCTCGGGCGGCGCGTTCGTCACGACATCGATCGCGGCGCTGCCGACGACGATGCCGTCCGCGGTGCCGCGCAGCGCGGACACGTGCTCGGGCGCGCTGATGCCGAATCCGACCGCGATCGGCAGGTCGGTGTGGCGCCGAACGCGACCCACGAACTCCGCGACGTCGGATGCGAGCGCGCGCCGCGCGCCGGTCACGCCGGTGAGCGACACGCAGTACACGAAGCCGCGAGCGCGTGGCAGCAGCTTCGCAAGGCGCTCGTTCGGCGTCGTCGGCGCATAGAGGTCGATGCGCAGCAAGCCGGCGGGCGCGAGCGCGAAGTCGAGCTCGGCGCTCTCTTCGGCCGGCATGTCGGGGACGATGACGCCGGCGATGCCCGCGCGCGCGCCGTCGGCGGCGAGACGCTCGAAGCCGTACTGCATGAAGGGATTGGTGTAGCCCATGAGGAGCACCGGCGCGTCGCGCTCGCGTACCACAGCGGCGGCCTCCGACAGGCAGTCCGCGACCGTCACGCCGTTGCGCAGCGCCGCCTCGCTGGCGCGCTGGACCGTGGTGCCGTCAGCGAGCGGGTCGCTGAACGGCACGCCGAGCTCCAGGACGTCCGCACCGGCGTCAAGAGCGGCGCGCAGGAGCGCGCCGGTCGAAGCGCGGTCCGGATAGCCGACGGTGAGATACACGGCGAGGGCGAGACGCCGCTCCGCGCGCGCGCGCGCGAACGCCCGCTCGACGCGCAGCGCTCCGGTGACGGCGACGCTCACTTTGGGTCTCGCGCGCGCATCACCGACTCGAGATCTTTGTCACCGCGTCCGGAGAGGCACACGAGGACGTCGGTCTCGGCCCCGTACTTCACGCGGATGTGCGCGAGGTCGGCGATCGCGTGCGCGGGTTCGAGCGCGGGGATGATGCCCTCGGTCCGCGACAGCAGGTCGAACGCTTCGAGCGCCTCCGCATCGGTACGCGAGACGTACTCGACACGACCCGTGTCGTGCAGGTACGCATGCTCGGGTCCGACGCCGGGATAGTCGAGGCCCGCGGACACCGAATGCGTCTCG
>JBDUCG010000329.1:0-2567 GCA_040003565.1 Chloroflexota bacterium
GCCATCACGCGGCAGTCGACCTCGTTGTAGCGCGCGATCTCACCCATGACGTCCGTCGCGTCGAGATTGACGCCTTTGCGTTTCGCCTCGACCGCGGCGCTCCACGCGCCGGCCATCGCGCCTGCGCCGTCCGCGAGACCATCGCCCCACTGCGTCTGGATGTGACCGAGCGCGTGGAGCGAACGCGCGATCGGCTTCAGCGAGAACGAGAACGCCCCGCGCACCACAAGCGGCTCGGCCTGCACGACGTCGTGTAGCAGGTCGAACCACGAGAGCGCCGGCCACCCACGATCGGGATGGCGTGCGCGCGCGTTGTCGTACGCGCGCTCGAAGGTGCTCGTCTCCGCGGGCGACCAGTGCACCAGGCGCGCGTCGCCGACCTCGCAGCCCGCGTCCGCTGTGACCTCTTTCAGGTGCGCGAGCCAGGCGTCGATCATGCGCGCCTCGGCCGCGAGCGTCAGGTCGTCGACAGTGAACTGCCGGAACTGCCAGTCGCTGCTCCGGTACGTGCCAGCGCCGATCTGGAAGATGAGCGACTGCCCGCCCTTGCGCGGGAACGTGCTGAAGTCGTCGGCCAGGTCGGGGAGGAACTCGAAGTCGACGAAGACCTCGACCGGCGCGCGCGAGCGCCACACCTCCTGCGCGGCCTGCATGCGGACTGGTCGGACCGTGTCGCCGCCCGGACGGTTCACGGCGAGCACCTCATCGACGATCGCCGTCTCCTTCTCGGTGAGACCGAGCATCTCCGACGTGAGGCGCGGATCGTCCCAGCGGGTCACGCCGGCGTCGTGCGCGCGCTGCCGGTGCGCGGCGTTCACGCGCGGCAGGATCGTGAGCTCGCTGAGCGCGACCGCGATCTTCGCCTTCGCGTCGTGCCACGCGCCGCCGTCGCCCGCCTTCATGTTCGGCCAGAGCTCGGGCACGGACGGCACCGGCAGCACGCGCCATTCCGCGCCCTCGGTGCGTACGCGCCGGGCCCACACCGCAGCCTGCTCCACGACGTCGCGCAGATCGATCGAACGCCCGCGGACGTACGTGTCGTGCGGGACGCGTGCGATGCGCTCCCAGCAGCGGTCGCCTCGCTCATCGCCCTGCTTCCACGCGCGGCCGACGACGTACGACGCCGGTGGCGTATACCCCTGCACGCGCCCGAGCGCCTCGTTGTAGGTCCACGCCTGCGCGAGCGTGTCCAGGTCGCTCGGTGACGTCGTGAGACCACCGGTCCTCACCAGCAGATCGAGCGTCTTGAACTTCACGTCGACGACGCGGTAGTGCCGCCCGTGCGAGAGACCGATCGCTGCCAGCTCGAGCGGATCGCCGACGAATGCGCGCGGACAGAGCTGTCCGAGAACATCCGCGCGCACGAGCAGATCCACCACGCCGAACATCCGGAGCTCTGGATTCCGGAGCACGCCCGCGGAGATGATCGGCACGCCGGCCTCCATGGCCTCCTGCGTCGCGAGCGCGGACGCGAGCGTGCGCGCCTCGTCCGGCCGATGCGTGATGCGGACGACCTGCCACTGCTTCGCGAGATCGGCGAGCACCGCCTTCTCGAAGGCGCGCCCCTGCTGCATGAGGAAGCGCCCGAGGTCGAACGTCGCGTCGTAGCCGGGGAGCTGCTGGTCGGGGAGGAAGCCGTGGATCGTCGGGTACTCGCTCAGCCAGTCCAGCAGGAGGTCGTTCCTGCACCAGCTGCGTGTCTCGCCTGCGGCGACCCAGTCGAGCCAGTCGAGATCGCTGTGCGGATCGCACGGCAGACCGTCGTCGCGCAGCACGATGGCGTCGCGGCCGATCGGTATCGCTAGCCCTCCAGCTCGTCGATGAGCCCGCGGAGATCTGCTTCCTCGCGCATGGCCGTCGCGTCGGTGGGCGGCGGAACGCGCCCGCGGTTCGCCCAGTACACGTCCATGCCGGAGCGCGCCGCGCCCCCGACATCGTGCGCGGATCCCGCCACGAAGAGCACGCGCTTGCGCTGCAGCCCGAGCGCATCGATGGCCGCGCGGTACGGCCGCGGATCGGGCTTGTACGCGCCGGCGCGCTCCGCGGTCATGACGAGATCGAACGTGCCCGCGCGCGCGGCAGCGAGCGCTCCGAGACGCTCCGAGCAGTTCGTGACGATGAAGCGCGTGTACGAGCCCAGGCGCGAAAGGACCGGCGGCACATCGGGCCACGGCGACGACTCGCCCCAGCGCCGCAGCAGCTCATCGGCCTTCGCCGGGTCGATAGCGACCGAGCGTGCTGCATCGCGCACGAGGTCCTCGAACGGGCGATACGGCTTGCCGCGCAGCAGCGTCTGCGACGCCCCGTGCCACTTCATCCCGAGCTCGCGACCGCCCGCGACGTCCGCGTACAGCGACCACGAATCGAGTAGCGCGGTGAGCAGGTCAAAGCCGACGGCGTCATAACGCATCTCCCACCTAGTATCCGCGACGCATGACCGACGTCCGCAGCCAGTGGCACCACACCAAGACCGAGCCCGCCGCGCGTGGCGGCATGGTCACCGCCGAGCATCGTCTCGCGGCCGAGGCCGGGGTCGAGATCCTGCGCGACGGCGGGAACGCGGTCGA
>JBDUCG010000330.1:0-2567 GCA_040003565.1 Chloroflexota bacterium
CGCGCGCCGTGCTCGAGGGAAGTGACACGCAGCGCGCTGCGCGCGAGCTCGACGCACTGCTCGAGGTCGAGACCACCGGCGAGGTCGCCGGTCAGGGGCGACGACTCCGCTTCGGGCTCCGCCATCCGGATCTAGAGCGCGCGCTCGAGACGGCCGGCACCGGCGCCGTGGAAGGTGACGTAGCGCGTTTCCCCGCCGCGCGGTCCGCGTTCGACGCCGCGCTGGCGGTCGAGCCCGACCTCTGGGAGGCGCACTTTGGCCTCGGACTTCTCGCACGACACCGCGGCGATCCGCAGGCCGCGCTTAGGTCTTTCGCTCGGGTCCTCGAGCTGTGGCCGGAGCATCCCGACGCGCTGCACGAGCTCGGTGTCGCGCTGCTGATGGCGGACGACGTCGAGCAGGCGGTGGGCGCGCTCGAACGCGCGGCCGCGCTGCGGCCGGGGGAGCCGGCGTACATCGCCGACGCCGGCTTCGCGCAGATGCGCGCCGGCGACCTGGCCGCCGCGCGCGAGCGGCTCGAGCACGCGCGCACGCTTGACGCCGCCGACCCCGTCACCAAGGCGTACCTCGACGAGCTCGACCGCGTGCAAGCTGCGGCGCCGAAGAGCCCGTGACCAAGCGCGTCGTGATCGTCGGCGGCGGCTTTGGCGGACTTCACCTCGTCCGCCACCTCGAGAAGGTCCTGAAGCCCGGCGAAGCCGAGGTCACGCTGGTCGACCGCTCAAACTTCTCGCTCTTCACGCCGCTCCTCTATCAGGTCGCGACCGGAGAGCTGCCGCCGCACGCGGTCGCGTATCCGCTGCGCGTACCACTCGCGAAGGCCGGCTTCCGGTTCCTCCGCACGAACGTCGAGGCCATCGATGTGGAGAAGAAGTCGGTGCGGACCGCGGACGGCGAGATCCCGTACGACCACATCGTCATCGCGCCGGGCAGCGTGACGAACGACTTCGGCATCCCCGGCGTCCAAAAGAACGCCCTCGTTCTCAAATGGCTCGAGGACGGACGAGCGGTCCGGCACCGCATCCTGTCGACGTTCGAGGACGCCGCGTTGCTCCCGGACGCGGACAAGCGGCGCGCGCTGCTGGCGTTTGCCATCGTGGGCGCGGGTCCGGTGGGCGTGGAGCTCGCCGCCTCGATGCGCGACCTCATGGATCACACCCTGCGCGGCATCTATCCGAGCATCGACGTGCATGAGGAGCCGGCGATCACGCTCATCGACGGCGCCGACCGCGTCGTTCCGGGAATGGATCCGCGCCTCTCGGCCATCGCGCAGCGGCGGCTCGAGCAGCTCCGCGTGCGGATCATGCTCAGGACGCTCGTGTCTGAGGTGGGAGATCGAACGCTGCGAACGAAGGACGGTACGGTGCTGACCGCTAACACCGTCATCTGGGCCGGCGGCGTGAAGACCAACCAGATCGTCGCGGCGTGCGACCTCCCGCACGCGAAGGACGGCAGGCTCGTCGTCGACACCTCGTTCCGCGCCAGCGGACGCGACGATGTCCTCGTGCTGGGAGACGCCGCTTACTTCGAGCAGGACGGGAGGCCGCTGCCGATGCTCGCGCAGGTCGCGGTGCTCGAGGCGCCGGCCGCGGCGGCGAACGTCGCGCAGCTCGTGCGCGGCGAGCCGACGCAGCCGTACGTCTACAAACGGAAGGGCGATCTCGTGGCCCTGGGCCGGACCAGCGCGGCCGCCGAGTTCGCGCGACCGATCAACATCGTGCTGTCCGGCCTGCCGGCATGGACCGTGTGGCGGACCAACTACCTCATGCAGCTCGTCGGTGCGCGCAACCGCGGAACACTGCTCGTCGAGTGGCTCCTGTCCTACTTCTCGCGGCGGATCGTCGCCGACATCACCTAGCGAGCGGCCGCGCCCTCCTCGACCTTCTCCTCGTGCGCCGCGATGACCTTCTCGGCGATGTGCGACGGACACTGCTCGTAACCAAGCAGCGTCGAGGTGAACGTGCCGCGTCCGCCCGTCATCGATCGGAGGTCTGTCGAGTACCGGAAGATCTCCGCGAGCGGAACGTGCGCCTTGATGCTCTGATGCCCCGCGCCCGCGCCGTCCATGCCGAGCACGCGGCCGCGGCGGCTGTTGAGGTCCGCGAGCACGTCGCCCATCTGCTCTTCGGGCACGATGACCTCGACGTCCATGATCGGCTCGAGCAGATACGGCTGCGCTTCCTTGACGCAGTTCTGCAGCGCGAGCGACCCCGCGATCTTGAACGACATCTCACTCGAGTCGACCTGGTGGAACGATCCGTCGACAAGGATCGCCTTGAAATCGGAGAGTGGGTAACCGGCGATCACGCCTTTGATCGCCTGCTCGCGGATGCCTTTTTCCACTGCGGGCCAGAAGTTGCGCGGGACCGATCCGCCGACGATGCGCGTCTCGAAGACGACACCCGAGCCGGGCTGCAGCGGCTCCACCTCGAGCCAGGCATCACCGAACTGGCCGTGGCCACCGGTCTGCCGCTTGTAGCGGCCCTGCGCGTGCGCCTTCGCGCGGATCGACTCCCGATATGGCACGCGCGGCGTGCGCATCTCGACCTGGACGCCGAACTTCTCTT
>JBDUCG010000331.1:0-2560 GCA_040003565.1 Chloroflexota bacterium
GGATCCGCGCCACCGCTGAACACGCCGTTCTCGTCGATCGCGATCGCCTGCGCGCCACCGGTGACCTCGGCCCAGTCGCCCACGAGCGTGATCTCGTGACCCTTCGCCGCGAGGCCCTTGCGCATCTGTTCGCTGAAGCGGTTCTCGATCTTCAGCGCGCGACCCGTCTCGTGGTACCACCGCGGCTGCTCGATCGCGCGCTGCGGGTCCATCGCGTGATCGATGAGCGCGACCGCGAGCTGGAAGTTCGTCTGCACCTGCGCGTGGCGACCTGGCGTGCCGAACACCAGACGCGGCGTCACGCCATCGAGGGCGATGACCGTGTTCAGCGTGTGGATCGGTCGCTTTCCAGGAGCCAGCGCGTTCGGCGACGCGGCGTCGAGCGAGAATCCCGTCAGCCGATCGTTCAGCAGGATGCCCGTGCCCGGCACCATCGACGCGGAGCCGAACTCGCTGAAGACGCTCTCGATGAGCGACACCGCGTTGCCATCGCGATCGACGATGGCCATGTACGTCGTGTCCGTCGCGAGCACCGCGAGCGCTCCGGCTTCGGTCCGCTCGCTGGCCTTCGCCGGAATCGCGCGGCGGCGCGCGGTGACGAATGGTCCGTCGAAGAGGCGCTCGACATCGAAGCGCACCTGATGCGGGTCGCCGGCGTAGGCGTCGCGGTCCGCGAACGCCATCTTCTTGATCTCGACCATCTGATGCACGAGGTCGGCGCTGCCCCAGGGGTACTCCTTCATGTCGAGCCCGTCCGCGATGGCGAGCTCCTCGAGGAGCACATGACCCTGCGACACGGGCGGCTGTCCGAACACCTTCATGCCGCGGTAGGTGACGGCGATAGGCTCTGGACGATCGGTCGCGTGAGCCGCGAGGTCGTCGATCGTGATGTGTCCGCCCATCGCGGCGAATGCGTCCGCGAAGCGCGACCCGAGATCGCCGCCGTAGAACGCCGCCGTGCCGCGCGCGACCACCTCGCGCAGGGTCTGCGCGAGATCCTTCTGCTGGAGGATCTCGCCGGCGCGCGGGAAGCGGCCGCGGGGACCGAAGACGCGTGCGCACTCCTCGTCCAGGCGCGCCCCGCTATCGACGAATCCTTCCGCGAGGCCGTCGCTCACCGGGAAGCCTTCCTCCGCGTACTGGATCGCCGGCGCGAGCGCGCGCTCGAGACCGAGGCGGCCGTGATCGTCCATCAGGTCGGCGAACGCCGCGAGCACGCCCGGAACGGTCGCGACGCGCGGCCCGCCCTTGGGATAGCCATCCGGGAACGAACCGATGTCGAGCGACTGCGGCGCCGCTCCCGACCCGTTGTACGCCCGCACCTCGCGGCTGCGCGCGTCGTACACCAGGGCGAACAGATCGCCGCCGATGCCGGTGCGGTGCGGCTGCGTGACGGTGCACACCGCTGCCGCGGCGACCGCCGCATCCACGGCGCTCCCGCCCTCGCGCAGGACGGCGATGCCGGCAGCCGTGGCGAGATGGTTGTCGGTCGCCACGAGTCCGTTCACCGAACGGATCGTCGGCCGCGTGGTCACCCGAAGATGCTATTCGCTCGCGCTGCTCAGACGAGCAAGCCAATGAGCGCTCGCGCTATCAACATGGAAACGAACGCGACGGCCAGACCGAGGGCGAGCGAGCGATTCGGCTGCGGCACGAGCGGCATGAGGGCGAGGGCCAGTGCCGCGAGCGGCCAGTGCGGGCTGCCGTTGGTAAGGAGCGCGCCGAACAAAACGTACCCGATCGCGGCCCACGCGACGAGCCCCGGACCGTCGGCGAGGACGATGACCGCGCAGACCGCCGCGGCTACGACGGATCCCCACAGGATGAGCTCCGCGGCACTGATGCCGAAGCTGCCGCCGGTCTCGCTATACGCGGACACGCCCATGATCGCGGCGTCGACGGCGGCGACGAGACCCTTCGTCCTGCGAGACATCGGCGCAGGCTAACCGAGGCTCCTGCGCACGCTCCTCGTCACGGCTTGCGCGTGAGTCGCACGACCGGGATCTCTCGGTCGGTCTGCTCGGTGTATTTGCCGTAGCCGGGAGCGAGCGCGACGATGCGCGTCCACGCGCGGTCGCGCTCGGGGCCGTGCAGTGACCGTGGTTCCACCGCGACGTGCTGTCCACCGACGTCGATCGACGCGTCGTCCGGCCGGCGCGCGAGGTTCACGTACCAGCCCGGATGGGTCGCGGCGCCCAGCGCGGACGCGACGATCAGCCATGTGTCCGGCCGGGCCGGCTCATCGGGAAACCATCCGAGCGTGGTCTGCCGGCGCTTGCCGGTCTTCGCGCCGCGTGTCGTGAGCAGCAGAAGGGGGCGGCCCTGGATCCGCATCCGCTGGCCGGCGAGCCGGAAGAAGGCGACGTTGCCGGCTGACATGAGACTCGTCAGCCACGGCGCCATCTTCGGTAAACCCGCTCCGCGGGTGCCACGGGGCGTCAGCCGGACGAACATGAGGGAACGGTAGCGCGGCGTAGGGTGTACGTCATCCGATGAGCGACACCCAGATCATCGATCTCGACGAGCCGGGGTCGATCGCGGCGCCCGAGCCGTGGCGCGC
>JBDUCG010000332.1:0-2543 GCA_040003565.1 Chloroflexota bacterium
TCTGCTCTTGTCGCGTTCCTACTCTCCGCTGCGATCACACCACTCGTCGGCCGGCTCGCGGAGCGACTGGGGATGCTCGACATGCCGGGTGGTCGCAGAAATCATCCCCGACCGATCCCGCGTCCTGGCGGATTCGCGATCGCGCTGGCGTTCGGCCTCACGATCTTCGTCTTCTGGCTGATCGATCGCCTCGCGGGTCACCCCTTCCTCATCCCGGAGGAGGTCCGCTCGTCACGTTTCACATTGACGGCGTTCGCCGCACTTCTGGGCATGACCCTCGGTCTCATCGACGACGTGTTCGAGCTGCGAGCGCGCTGGCAGTTCCTCGGTCTGCTCGTCGTGGCGGCCGTGATCGTCGCGGCCGGACTGCGCATCAACTTCGTGAACGATCCCTTCGGCGACGGGTTGATCGAGATCGCCGGCATCGTCGCGATCGCCTTCACGGTCTTTTGGATCGTCGGGATGAACATCGCGCTCAACTTCATCGACGGTCTCGATGGTCTCGCCGCCGGAGTATCCGCGATCGCCGCGCTGACGCTCGGAGCCCTCGCACTGTTGCCGCAGGTCAATGAGCCGTTCGTCGCGTGGATGGCCTTCGCGCTCGCGGGCGCGACCGGGGGCTTCCTCCTGTTCAACTTCCATCCGGCGCGCCTCTTCCTCGGCACGACGGGCGTTACGTTCGTCGGAACGATGCTCGCGGTGCTCTCGATCTTCGGCACGGCGAAGGTTGCTGCGGCGCTGCTCGTTCTCGGCGTCCCGATCATCGACACCTTCTATGTGATCGTGCGGCGGATGGCCCAGGGCCAGCCGCCTTTCGCGCCCGACCGAGGCCACTTCCACCATCGCCTGCTCGACGTCGGTCTTTCGCACGCGCAGGCGGTGCTCCTCATCTACGGCGTCACCATCGTCCTCGGCGTGCTGGCCTTCGTCACGAGCGGTCGCACGCAGGTGATCTCGTTCGTCGGAGTCGTCGTGCTCTTCGGCGTGACTGTCGTCGCGCTCGCGCAGCGCGCCCCAAAGGCGAAAGAGCTGGATCCCACACTTTATGCCGAAGAGGCGGACCGCTTCTAACGCGCGTGCACCGGCTTCAACAGCACAGGGCGGAATCGCGTCAGACCTAGCGAGTGAGATACCGGGACACCGTGGCCGCGCGCCTACTCGTTGTGATGTTTGCGGCCAGCGCCGCATTCGCGTGCGCACCAGGGCCCACTGCTGTCGCCCAGGATCTCGTCGTCTCGAACCAAACGACACTGCCGATATCGATCGCGGTAAATAACGCCGTTATCCGTGCCGTCCACCCGCACACCCAGGAGACCTTCCTCGTGAGAGACCTCCCGCGACAACCGTGGGTCGTTGAAGCGCGCACTCCAAGTGGCCGTGTCTTGAGTTCGATGACTGTGCGACTCGGAGACATGCAGGCAAGCAGCAATCAACTGAGGGGTGATGCAGTTCGCGTCGATCTTTCGTGCGGTCGTCTCGACATGTGGTCCGGTCCGCCCTTGCTCGGACCTGCTCCCGGGCCCGGCGTACCTGGCGACTGCGACCCTTAGCCACGTGCACACTTTGTCACGGTGAAGAAGCGAGTTCTCATCGGCACGTGCTCGTGGACGGATCCGACGCTGCTCGCGTCAGGTTGGTATCCCGAGAAGATCGCGAAGAAGGCCGAAGAGCGGCTCCGCTTCTACGCGGAGCGATTCCCGCTGGTCGAGAACGACGCCTCCTATTACGCGCTCCCGGATCAGAAGCAAGCAAAGCTCTGGGCGGACAGAACGCCCGACGACTTCACGATGAACTTCAAGGCGTTCGCGACGATCACGACCCATCCGACCGATCCCAAGCGCCTGCCCAAGGAGCTCCGCGAGTCGCTGCCCGCGGAGATCCAGGAGAAGCGGCGTGTCTATCCGAAAGACCTGCCGAAGGAGATGCTCGACGAGATCCACGCGCGCTTCTGGGTCGCGCTCGAGCCACTGCGCAAGGCGGGGAAGCTCGGCGCGATCCTGCTGCAGTACCCGGACTGGTTCACGATCACCGGCAAGAACAAGAACGAGATCCTCCGGGCGCGCGAGCTGCTACCCGACGACAGGCTCGCCGTGGAGTTCCGCAACCGGCTCTGGATGGAAGAGCGGAACCGCGATGAGACGCTCGCGTTCCTGCGCGACAACGGCCTGAGCTACGTCGCGGTCGACGAGCCCCAGGGCTTTCCATCGAGCATCCCGCCGGTCGACGCGGTGACGGCGCCGCTCGCCGTCGTGCGCTTCCACGGTCGAAACGCGGAGAACTGGAAGAAACCCGGCCTCACCGCCGCGGAGCGCTTCGACTACTCCTATAAGAAGGACGAGCTCGAGGAGTGGCTACCGAAGATCCGCCGCATGGAGGAGGCGTCCGATGAGGTCCACCTCCTCATGAACAACTGCTACGGCGACAAGGCCGTCAACAACGCGCGCGATCTCTCGCAGCTGCTCGCCCGCTAGAGCGAGCGGAGCCAGAAGTTCGGGTCGTCCTTGAACGAGTGCGACCGGATCGGGTCCCGGCGCTCCGAGCGC
>JBDUCG010000333.1:0-2542 GCA_040003565.1 Chloroflexota bacterium
GGCCACGGTCGCCTTCAGCCCCGATCAGATGAAGACGTGGACCGACACGCGGGCGTACGCGAACTCGCCGTGGTCTCCGCCGTTCACGATTCCCGAGCCGCCTGCCGAGGGCAAGTGGGTAGTCCGCGCGACCTTCCAGGAGCCGGGCACGTATGTCCTTCGTGCCGTGGCCGGTGACGGCGCGCTATTCACCTACGAGAGCGTCACCGTGACCGTGACGCGCTGATCTCCTCGACGCGTCCAGCACTCGTGGGCAGGCTCTGCGCGCTCACGGCTCAAGCACCCAGATCTCAGTGGACACGTGAACCGCGTTCGTCGTCGTCAGCAGCTTGCTGCTGCGCGCGATGTCAAACGGGTGATTGACGCCGCTGTAGCGGATCGGAATGGGTTCGATCGTGCTGTCGCGCAAGCGTGCCGCCGACGAGCGCCACGGCCAGGCCTCCGGCGATGATTCGCCAATCGATCGTCCGCCGTCTTGGCACGACGCGCGTGGCCGCCGGCGCAATCGACACGTCCGACTGCACCGCCTCGAGCGCAGCGCGCAGCTCGCGGGCGGTCTGGTACCGCTGTCCGGGGTCTCTCGTGAGGCATCGCGCGATCATGCGGACGCCGGCCGGCACGTGCGCGGGCAGCGGCGGCAGCGGCGCGCGCTCGATGAAGTCTTGAACGACTGAATGACAGCGGCGAATGCTGTCATCGCGCGGCACCTTTCGGAGCACGCCGCCCCAGCTCTGGGACCCGCGATGCGCTGAACTGCACGGTTCGGCGCGGGCATCCGGCTTGCGGCTCCCTTCTGACTGACATGGGCACCTTCAATTGGCGGGTCACGACGCTCGCCGCGGCAGCGTTTCTCCTGGGGATGATCGCGGCCGGTTCTGGAACGCTGCGCGCGGCGTGGGAGCCGATCGCCCGATTCGTGACGCTTCAGAGTCCGCCGAAGCCGGCGTCGGCCAACGTGCTCTCCGAGCACGAGATTGAGGCGCTCGACGGGACGCCGCCGCAGAGCCAGGCCGAACTGCTCCTCGAGCGTGCGATCAACCACTACAGCGGCGCCAACGATCAGATTGCCGCGCGCGTCGCCGGCTGGCGCGGCCACATCACGCTCGGCGGCCGCTTGCACGATCTGTTCATGACCGCAATCAACTCCGACGACCTCACCGTTCGAGTGGCGGGGATTGAAGTGGACGTCGCCGCGAGAAACCTGACGAAGGACTCCGCGACCGTCGATCGACTCGAACCGATCGCGAGGTTCGGTGAACAGGGGCCGCGCGCCAACGCCTTGTGGGACCTCGGCCTGGTGGGCAACCGCGGCGTCGACCAGGACCGTGTCGCACAAATTCTGCTCGGCTCGATCCGCGACGAGAACGTCAATATCCGCTACTGGGCGGTCGAGGGACTCGCCTACCTGGCGACCGACGCCGCGATTGCGCCCCTGCTCGACGTCTTCCACGACGATCCGTCGCCGCTTATCCGCGAGCGCGCCGCCTGCGGCCTGGCGCAGTCCGGGATGTTCAGCGCGGAGCAGCGGCGCACCGCGGTGCCCCGCCTGCTGGACTTCGCGCAGGACGGCGGGCTCGATCCTGATACGCGCACGTGGGTCTTTCAGGCGTTGCGCGACATCACCGGCCAGAGCCTGCCGCACGACGCCCTCCTCTGGCGCGAGTGGTACGCGAAGTTCAATCGCTAACGGTGAGCCGCTCATCCTGAGCCTGCGAACGATAGCTTCCTGCGCGCGTGATTCCACCCTACCGTGTCCGGCTGTAACGCGCGGCCAATGATGGTGTGTCGTCACCGGCATTGGCGGCGGGCCGCCTCCTGTCGCGGCTCCTCCCAGGTAAGGTTCACGCTCGACTGTACTGAACCAAATCGCCAGCGCGGCTTGCGTGAACGTGCAGCGCAGACTGCGCAATCGGTTGGCCGTCGCGAGTGTTTACCCACAGTGAAAGCGGTCTCGTATTTCGTAACGCATAATGGCCATTGCTCTCGATGTTCACGGCATACGGGTGCAATCGAACACGATCGCGGTGGCGTGCTTGCCGCTCGATCGATCGCGGCCGCTACTCGCATGTGTTCGACGTGTGCGCCTGCACGCGATCGTTTCGCCGGAACCACCTTTGCACCGTCCACGCGGTGATGGCCGATAGACGAAGCGGACCGAGCGAGCGCCGGGTCTCGCGGCGCGGTGGACGGCGCGCTTCCGACGCCGCGCGTGGCGACGCCTATGGAGTGCGTCGCGCGTGGGAAGATCGGCAGGGCTGCGACACCCCATTGTGCAGAACGGCGATCAACCCGACTCCGACAAGATCGCAGGCAAAGGGAGGGCGCCTGCCGATGCGAGCGACGGCGCCATGGATCAGCGTCCAAAATAACGTTGGTTCCGCACCTGCCAGTCGTGACGCTTCTTCCTGCTTTTTGAGCCTGCCCAGGCCTTGCGCGGAAAATCGGTGACACGAACCCTGCCCGCAGAACCGCCGATGCGACAGGGGGGTGTCGAGTGGTATCCTTCGAACCGACACCATTCCCTTAAGAAACGTATATGTCC
>JBDUCG010000334.1:0-2535 GCA_040003565.1 Chloroflexota bacterium
CCGGCCGCATGGCCGGCCCTTCACCGTTCTAGCGAGAACGTTCGCGAAGCGGATCCGAAAGCGCGCTGGTTCCATCCTCGGGAGCGATCGTTCCGATGCCGCGGCCACTTGTGGACGGCGCAACCGACCCGGCGGCGGTGCTGGGAGAGCCGGCACCAGAGTTGATGCTCGCGGGTGTGCTGGCATCTGGGCCGCGGACCGCTGGCGCCGCGACTGGCCCGCTGGTGTCGTCAGGAGGCGGCTCAGCGGTCTGGGCAGCGCCGTCCTGTGAGCCAGCTGCCGGCGCCGCGTCTGGCGGCCGCGTGTCGGCCTGCGGCGCCCCGATCGCTGGGGCCGGCTCTTGCACCTCGGTCGGTGCGGCGCAGGCGAAACCGCCTGACACGACGAGAAGCGCGGCAGCGATCATCCGGCATGTGCGGACTGACTTTGACACGCTCAGGCCAGTCTCACGACGCATTTTGAGAGGCTAACGGGCACGTCGCGTTCCTGTTTGGAGCGACGAGCCAAGGGTCCATACTTTTCGCATGACCCTGGATGTCTTCCACCGCCCGTTACGTGATCTGCGCATCTCGGTGACCGACCGCTGCAACTTCCGCTGCGTGTACTGCATGCCTAAGGAGATCTTCGGGAAGGGCTACGCCTTCCTCCCGCAGGACCAGGTCCTCACGTTCGAAGAGATCGCGAGACTGGTCCGCATCCTCGTGGGGCTGGGCGTGCAGAAGGTCCGCCTCACCGGAGGCGAGCCACTCGTCCGGCGTGACCTGGAGCAGCTCGTCGGCATGCTCTCGCCCATCGCCGACCTTGACCTCACGCTCACGACGAACGGCTCGCTCCTCGCCGCGAAGGCCAAGGCCCTCGCTGACGCGGGACTGAAGCGCGTGACCGTAAGTCTCGATTCGCTGGACGACGAGACGTTCAAGCGCATGAATGACGTCGACTTCCCGGTGCAGCGCGTCCTCGACGGCATCGCCGCGGCCGAGGGGGCCGGCCTGGTGCCGATCAAGGTGAACATGGTGGTGCGGCGCGGCCTGAATGAGACCAGCGTGCTGCCGATGGCGCGCCACTTCCGCGGCACCGGCCACACCCTCCGCTTCATCGAGTACATGGACGTCGGCACATCGAACGGCTGGCGCCTCGATGACGTCGTCCCGGCGCGCGAGCTCGTGGCGATGATCGGGCAGGAGTTCCCGCTCGAGCCGGTCGAGCCCGCGTACCGCGGTGAGGTCGCCGGACGATATCGCTACACCGACGGCGCGGGGGAGATCGGCGTGATCTCGTCGGTCACCCAGCCGTTCTGTGCCGACTGCACGCGCGCGCGTCTCTCTGCCGACGGCTCGCTGTACACCTGCCTCTTCGCGACGGAGGGGACCGACCTGCGCGCGCTGCTGCGCGGCGGCGCGAGCGACGACGACATCCGCGTCGCGGTGCTCGCGATCTGGGCGGCCCGCGAGGATCGCTACTCCGAGCTGCGCTCCGCCGACACCGCCGGCCTGAAGAAGATCGAGATGAGCTTCATCGGCGGCTAAACATCGGACCAAAACATCGGGATCGTCCGCCGGGCTCACTTTGCGCGGCCGCGCTACCTCGCTACGGGCGCCGCCAGCGCTTCCTCGAGCTCCTTCGCCAAACGCTCCGACGCCGCGGCGTTGATGCGCAGCCGCTCGACACCTTGCTTCACGGTCTCCTCGATATCTGCTGTGCGCTTCGCCTCGATGAACGCGATCGCCTCGTCGCGGTATTGCTGCGTCGCGAGCTGGCTCACCGCGGTGACGAAGCGCTGCTTGAGCAGCGGCTCGGCGCTCGCGATGTCGGTATCCCAGTGGTCGCGGATGCCCTCCCAGGCCGCGGCGCGGGTGCGGCGGTTCGCGACGAACGGCATGACCATGAGCCCGCGGTCCTGCGTCCGGATGAGCGGCGAGAAGATCGCGTCGGCGGTGCGCCGTGCGACGTGCTCGTCCTCGAACGCGACGAGCGCCGCGCGAAAGCGCGCCTCCTCCTGCGCGTCGCCGGCCTGCGCCGACTGCATGCGCTGGACGTACCGGTCCCAGAGCTTGTCGTCGCCATCGGTCGCTGCCACGCTGAGGATCACGCCCGCGCCGTCCGGATGGAGCGGCTCGGTGCCGTCGAGGTGCCGGAGCGCGCGGTCGCGCGCGCCGCTGCGGACATCGGCTGCCCGGGCGTAGAAGCCGAGCATGCCGATGACCCGTCCGCGCTTCTCGCGCGTGTCGGTGTCCTCCTCCTCGCGCGGGCGCCAGCCGACCTTCTCGAAGATCGGGCGGTAGAAGGCGTCGATGAAGCGCGCGAACGGCGCCTCGGTCTTTTCGCGCACGGCGTAGCCCGAGAGCCAGGTGAGCGCGTCGGAGATCGCCGCGATCACCGCGCGGTCCTCCTCGCCCGCGAGCGTGTCGAGGCGGCGCAGGAATGAGGCGAGCGACGCGCGGCCTGTCCGCGTGAGCGCCCACATGTTGTCGATAAGCGAGAGGCGCTCCTCGGGCGCGAGCTCGCCGACGCCGCGGTCGAGGAGACGGTCGCCTG
>JBDUCG010000062.1:0-8444 GCA_040003565.1 Chloroflexota bacterium
TCGCCCAGCGGTAGCGGTGCTCAGGTCTGCCGGCGGATCCATAGCGCATCGAGATCGCCACGACGCCGGAGCGCGCGAGGTGCTCGAGATAACGGCGTGACGTCACCCGGCTGATGCCGGTCGCGCGCGCGATGTCGACGGCCGACACGTCTTCGGTCGCGGAGCGTAGCGCGCGCACGACGAGCGCGAGCGTCGTCGGAGAGACGCCCTTCGGCAGCGACGAGCTGGGCTCGGAGCGCAGCAGCGAATAGATCCGGTCGACCTCGCCCTGATCGAGCTCGTGCACCTGGGCGAGGCGCTCGCGCATGGCCACATAGCTCTCGAGCTTCTCGCGGAACGCGCTGAACTGGAACGGCTTGACGAGGTAGTGGATCACGCCGCCCTGCAGCGCTTCGCGCAATGTGTCGACATCTTTGTCGGCCGTGATCGCGATCACGTCGACGTGATGCCGTCCGGGAGCGTGAAGCGCGCGCAGGACCTCGAGGCCCGATCGATCTGGCAAGTAAATGTCGAGAAGGACGAGATCGGGTCTGCTCTCCTCCGCGATCCGCAGCGCCTCAGCCGCCGAATGCGCCTCGGCGACCACCTTGAATCCCGGCAGGCGCTCGACATACGCACGATGGATCTCGGCGACCCGGAAGTCGTCTTCGACGATGAGGACGCTGATCACGGTGCGGATGGCGGCGTCGGGATCAGCGCGGTGAACACCGCACCGCCGTCGTTCGCTACGCGGACCCAGCCGCCGCGGCGCTGCGCCACGCTGCGCGCGAGCGCGAGACCGAGGCCCTGGTGTGACGTGCCGGTCTTGGTGGTGAAGCCTTCTTCGAAGATCTCGTTCGTCAGCCCCTCGCCGACGCCGGGCCCCGAGTCGCGGACGCGCACGCCGACTCCGTCGGCCCCGGCCTGTACGGCGACCTCGATCCAGCCACCTCGCCCGGACGCCGCGGCGGCCTCGATCCCGTTGTCCACGAGATTGCCGACGACCGTGACGAGATCGCGCGCGTCAGCCGCGTCGGCGGGAAGTCGCGTCTCTCCTGCGAGTCGGAACTCGATGCCGCGCTCGTTCGCGATCGAAGCCTTCGCGAGCAGGAGCGCAGCGAGCGCGGGGTCGTCGATACGGTCGTGCACGAGATCCACGAGCTCCTGGTGGACGAGCGCTGTGCTCGCGATGAAACGGATCGCCTCATCCGGTCGGCCCAGCTCGATCAGACCGCCGACCGTGTGCAGCTTGTTCGAGAACTCGTGTGCCTGCGCGCGAAGAGCCTTCGCCAGACTGCGGACGCCGTCCAGCTCCCGCAGGACGCCCTCGAGCTCGGTGCGGTCTCGGAGCGTCACGACCGCACCCACGGTCTGGCCGCGGACGACCGCGGGCATCCGGTTCGCGACCAGGACGCGATCCCCCGCGAGCAGCATCTGGTCGGCGCCGGGATGTTCACCGGTCAGCACGTCGCGCATTCGCCCAGGTGGGATGACGTCGGCGATCGCCTTCCCCATCGCCGCGCTCTCCAGACCGAGAAGACGCCGCGCTTCATCGTTCACGATGGTGATACGCCCGTCACGATCGACGGCGACGACGCCCTCGCGGATCCCGTGAAGCATCGACTCGCGCTCCTCGAGCAGGGCCGCGATGTCGCTCGGCTGCAGACCGAACGTCTGTCGCTTGAGCCGACGGGCGAGGAGGAGCGATCCCGCTATGCCAAGGCCGAGCGCCAGTAGGACGTTGGCGACGATGACTGGCTGCGATTCGAGCAGGGTCGCGTCGACCTGCGCTTGCAAGAAACCCACTGAAACGAGGCCGATGACCCTCCCCTTACCGTCGACGATGGGCACTTTCGCGCGCACGGATCGCCCCAGGGTGCCGTCCTCGACGCCGACCCACGCCTGCCCGCTCAGCGCGGGAGTCGGATCCGTCGACACCCGCTGGCCGATGAGCGCGGGATTCGGGTGCGAGTAGCGGATTCCATCGGCGTTCGCGACGACGACGAACGAAGCGGCGGCGCTCGTCCGGATCGCCTCGGCGATCGGCTGGATCACCGCGGCCGGGTCGGGTGCGCTGAAGGCCTCGAGGATGTCCGGCGTGGCCGCGACCGCGTGACCGATCGCCAGCGAGCGCTGCTCGTATTGCTCGAGGACCTGGCGGCTCACCAGTGCATACGAGATGAACGCGCCGGCCAGCACCGTGGCGGCGATGACCACGATCTGAAGGAGCAGGAGCTGGGATGCGAGCTGGCGAGGCCGCATCGCTACATCCTGCCCCACGATCGGGCATGGTGCGAGCGCGAGCGTAATGACCACAACGACGGGTGCGACCGAATGTCTAGGCGTCGGGCCCTGGCGCCCTCAGCCTGTCTCCCGTGGGGAAAGCGGCGATCGAGCTGCGGAAGGTCACGAAGCGATTCCTTACCCCGACGGGAACGGCCTTCACGGCGATCCGCGATCTCGACCTACAGGTCGAGGCCGGAGAGTTCTGCGCGGTCGTCGGTCCCACCGGGTGCGGCAAGTCGACAACGCTCGCGCTCATCTCCGGCCTCGAGACGCCGAGCGCGGGCGAGGCGCTTGTGTCGGGACAGCCGGTCCGCGGCGTCGGGAGGGACGTCGGCTATGTCTTCCAGCAGGACGCGGTCTTTCCGTGGAAGAGCGTGCTCGACAACGTCGCGACCGGGCCGCGCTTTCGCGGTCAGCCGCGCGCGGAGGCGGAGAAGCGCGCACGCGATTGGATCGCCCGCGTCGGACTCGCCGGCTTCGAGCGCTACTACCCTCACCAGCTATCCGGCGGCATGCGCAAGCGCGCCGCGCTCGCCCAGACCCTGATCAACGAGCCGCGCATCCTGCTGATGGACGAGCCGTTCAGCGCGCTCGACGTACAGACCCGGATGCTCATGGAGAACGAGCTGCTCCAGCTGTGGTCGGCCACCGGCGCATCCGTCGTGTTCGTCACGCACGACCTCGAAGAGGCGATCTCGCTCGCCGACCGTGTCGTCGTGATCACGGCCGGCCCCGGGACGGTGAAGGGCACGTATCGCGTCGACCTGCCACGCCCGCGGAACCTCACGGAGATCCGCTTCCAGCCGGAGTTCGCCCGCATCTATAAGGAGATCTGGAACGACCTGCGCGACGAGGTACTGGTGAGCTATGAGCGGTCTAAGCGCAGCGTCGCGTAAGGGCTTGACAGTGTCGGACGACACGGCCATCGACCGCGCTCGGGCGCGCGCACGGCTGAATCGACGACTGCTGGTCAACGGCCTGCGCATCCTCATCGCGGTCGTCGTGCTTGGCTCATGGGAGCTGAGCACCACGTGGGAGGTGAGTCCGGGGAATCCGCTCGTCGATCCGTTCTTCGTCGGCAAGCCGTCCGGTATCGGGCGCCAGCTCTGGACCTGGATCATGGAAGGCACGGCGCAGGGTCCGCTCTGGCAGCAGATCGCCGTCACCCTCGAGGAGGCGATCATCGGATTCCTCATCGGGGTCGGCCTCGGCGTGGTCTTCGGTTTCGCGCTGGGGCGCGTCCGCCTGCTCGCCGACGTGTTCGCGCCGTACATCAAGGCGCTCAACGCCATGCCGCGCGTCGTGCTCGGCTCGATCTTCATCATCACGCTCGGCTACGGCATCCAATCAAAGGTGGCGCTGGCCGTCGTGCTGGTGTTCTTCGTCGTCTTCTTCAATGCGTTCCAGGGCGTCCGCGAGGTCGATCGGGTGCTTCTGTGGAACGCGCGCATCCTCGGCGCGAGCGAACGTCAGCTCTCGACGAGCGTCATCATCCCGTCCGCGCTGTCCTGGATCCTCGCGAGCCTGCACACGAGCTTCGGCTTCGCGCTCGTCGGCGCGGTCGTCGGCGAGTACCTCGGGGCAATCAAGGGGATCGGCCTCGTCATCGCGACGGCGCAGGCGACGTTCAATCCGAGCGGCGTGTGGGGCGCGATGTTCCTGCTGGCCGTCGTCGCTCTTCTGGCCGAGGTCCTCATGACCCGGCTCGAGGACCGCCTCATCCGCTGGCGTCCCAACACGATCACCGATGTACAGATCTAAGTAACGAAGGAGGACACATGCGTCGGCATCTCGCGTTCCTCAGCATCATCGCCACCATCGCTCTCGCCGCCTGCGGCGGGTCGACCCCGCCAGCGAGCTCGTCAGTGGCGCCGTCCACAGCCGGATCGGCCGCGGCAACGGCAGCGCAGCCAGCGAGCCTCACCATCATGGTCGGTGGCCTGAATAAGCAGATCTATCTGCCGAACAAGCTCACCGAAGCGCTCGGGTACTTCAAGGAGCAGAACCTCACCGTGACGCTCATCGACGAGCCCTCAGGCAAGGACTCGACGACGGCGCTGATCGCGGGCGAGGTCGAAGGGGCCTCAGGTTCGTACGACCACACCATCGACGTGCAGGGCCTCGGCAAGAACCTGGTCGAGGTCGTCCAGTTGCTGCAGGCGCCGGGCGAGGCCGAGATGGTCGCGACCGCGAAGGCCGGCGAGATCAAGTCCGCCGCTGACTTCAAAGGCCGCAAGCTCGGCGTGACCTCGATCGGCTCAGGCACGCACGGACTCACCCAGTTCCTCGCCGTCAAGAACGGCATCGCGGTCACGGACTTCACCCCGATCGCCGTCGGAGCCGGCGACACGTTCATCGCCGCGATCAAGCAGGGGACGATCGAGGCCGGCATGACGACCGAGCCGACTATCTCGCGCCTGCTCAAGACCGGCGACGCGAAGGTCCTCATCGACCTGCGCACGCCCGAAGGCACGCGCGCCGCGCTCGGCGGCGACTACCCGTTCATCTCGATCTACATGCGCGCCGACTGGGTCGCGGCCAACAAGGGCATCGTGCAGCGCGTGGCCAACGCGTACGTGAAGACGCTGAAGTGGATCGCGACCCACACGCCGGAAGAGATCGCCGCGCAGCTGCCGGCCGATTACTACGCCGGCGACAAGGACCTGTACCTCGCAGCGCTCAAAGGCAGCATGCCGATGTTCAGCCCCAACGGGAAGATGCCTGCGGGCGCGCCCGACTTCGTGCTGAAGGTGCTGCAGACCTACAACAACAACATCAAGGGCAAGACCATCGATCTGTCAAAGACCTTCACCAACGAGTTCGTCGACGCGGCAAAGTAGCTGAGTGGCCAGGGAGACCGGCACGCGCCGGTCTCCCATCGGTCCGATAGCGCGTCTAGACGACGAGCGAGGTCCCGTCCACCGCGTGCTCGAGATCGAGCTCGCCGATACGCGCCAAGGTCTCCGCGCCAAGGTGCGTGAGCACGATGCGTTTGCAGTCCAGCTCGTCGCGATGGGCGATGAGCGTCTTGTACGAGATGTGCGACGGATCTTCGGTGTCGAAGAACGACGCGTCGCAAATGAAGAGGTCCGCGCCCTTCGCGACGCGCGCGAGGTCGTCGCTCCACGTCGCGTCGCCCGAGTACGCGACGAGCTTCTCGCCCACGCGGACGCGCAGGCCGTGCGGGTCTGACTCCGGGACATGCTTCACCGGCAGAGCGCTCACCAGCGCTCCGCCGAGCTCCGTCTCGCTCGGGCCGAGGACCGTCTCGCGTATCGCGAATCCGAGCTTCGTCTTTTTGAAGAAGTCCGGGTAGAGGGCGAGCTCGGCGGCGCGGAGCCGTTCGGCGAGCGCGCGCGGACCGGCGACCGCCAGCGGCGCGGTGCGTCCGGCGAAGTGCTGCTCGATCACGAGGTACGGGATGCCGCCGAAGTGGTCGCCGTGCAAGTGGCTGATCGCGATCGCATCGATCGCTTCCGGATCGACCTCCCGTTTGATCGCGGGCAGCGCCGAGCCGCCGCAGTCGAGGAGCAGAGAGACGCCGGGTGCGCTCACGTGGATGCACGCGTGGGAGCGGCCGCCATCCGCGAAGGCGTTACCGCTCCCGACGAACGTGACCCGGACGGTCAAGCGACCTCGGAGAGCTTCACGGTGCGTTTTTCGCGATACGAGCGGCTCGCCGCCTCCGCGATCCGCAGCGCCTCGAGCGCGTCGGCCGCGGTGCATGCGTTCTCCACTTCGCCGCGCGCGAAGCGCAGGAAGTGCGCGAGCTCGTCGCGGTACGCTCCGTCGAAGCGCACGAAGAACGACGGGTACGGCGGCCCGGCGAGCGGCGGCGCGTCCGTCTCGACCGAGCGCCAGGGCGTGCGCGGGTCGATGCCGATCGCGAGTGTGTCCTTGGCGCCGTGGATCTCGACGTGGATGTCGTATCCCGCCTCGTTGTGGCGCAACCCGGTGAGCAGCCCGAGCGAGCCACCCGACAGCCGGAGGAGGACGGCAGATGTGCCGACGTCGCCCATCGCCTCGTACTGCGGAACGCCGAGGGTCGAGCCGGTCGCGGTCACTTCGACGGCCTCCTGGCCGAAGAGCCAGCGCGTGATGTCGAAGTCGTGGATGAGCTGGTCTTTGAACTCCCCGCCCGAGGTCGCGATGTAGGCGTCAGGCGGTGGCAGGCGGTCGCAGCTCACCATCACGAACGAGTACACGTCGCCGAGCTTGCCGGCGCGGATCGCGTCGCGCGCGGCGCGGTAGCCCACGTCGAAGCGGCGCTGGAAGCCGATCTGCAGCCGTCCCTTGGCACGCTCGACGTGCGCGACGATGTCGCGCGTCTCCGGTATGCCGATCGCGATCGGCTTTTCGCAGAACGTCGCAATGCGCGCGTCGAGGCACTTCTTGATGAGCGGCGCATGCGTGTCCGTCGGCGTGACGATCACCGCGGTGTCCACGCCTTTCAGCGCCTCGTCCACGCTGGTGACTGCCTGAGCCTTCAGCGAGGTCGCGACGTCCTTCGCGCGCGACGCATCCGCGTCGTACACGCGCAGCTCGTCCACGTCCTTGGTCTCGCTCAGGACCTTGGCGTGGAACGCGCCGAGACGGCCGACCCCGAGGATGGCGACACGCATCGCGCAGCATTCTGCGATGGAACGCGTGCGTCCGTCAGAATCGGCACGGTGACCGCGATCCGTGGCGTGCTGTTCGATTGGGGCGACACGCTGTTCTCACCGCCCGACGCCGCGAGCGTGATCGTCGCCGCCGCCGAGGAGCGCGGCGTTCGCATCGAGCCGGCCCGCGCCCGCGCTCTCTGGACCGAGCTCTGGGACGCGGGCAAGACGCCGGTCGAGCTCGCGAAGGGACGCGATCTTTCCGCGGGCGCGCACCGCGAGGTCTGGACCGCGCTGTTCGAACGCGCGGACAGCGCGGTGCCCGGCATCGCGAGCACGCTGTACGAGCGCGTGATGGATCCGCGCGCGTGGCTCCCCTACCCCGACACGGAGCCGACGCTGCGCGCGCTGCGCGCGCGCGGGACGCGGATCGGCATCGTGAGCAACGTGCCGCGCGATCTGCGGCCGATCTTCGCGGCGCACGGTCTCGCCGAGCTGGTCGATGCCTTCACGCATTCGTTCGAGGTCGGCGCGGAGAAGCCCGATCCACGGGTCTTCCTTCACGCGTGCGAGGCGCTCGCCACGAAACCGAGCGAGACGCTCATGGTGGGCGACCATCCGGTCGCCGATGCCGGGGCGCTCAAGGCCGGCCTGCGCTTCCATCTGCTGCCGCCCGATGGCGGTGTCGATCGCCCGCGCGGCCTCGACCGCGTCGTCGCGATCGTCGAGGAGTCACGCGTCTAGGAGACGAAGAGTGGCTTCATCTCCCGTCGCTCGAGCAGGTCGTCCATCTCGGCGTCCGACGGCCGATCGCCGCCACGCGATGCCGCATCCAGGACGAGCGGCAGGATCCCAACGTCGCCGACGGTGTTGAGGAACACTCGAGGGTCGCCGAGCACCCAGCGCACCGCGAGGTCGATGTCGCGCTGGTCGTGAAGCGGCTCGTACCAGGTCGTCGGCGTGGCGGGCCGTTCGGCACCCCACGGCGCGAGCGTGATCGCCTTGATCGTCTGCATCGCGGCGCCGCGCTCCTCGCACAGGGCCATCAGCGCGTTGACGTCGCGCGCGTAGGTCGCGTCCTGGAGCTGAACGTAGTTGTACGGGAAGAGCACCGAGTCGAAGGGGAATCGCTCGAGGGCGCGGCGATGCTGCGCCGGTGCCTGCAGCCCGTGACCGGTCACGCCGATGAAGCGCACCACACCGGCGTGCTTCGCCTCGACCGCGGCGCGAAGCGCGCCGTCGGGCGCGAACGCGGTGTCCCACTCCGACTGGTCAACCAGGTTGTGCAGCTGGATGAGATCGATTTGGTCGGTGCCGAGCCGTTCGAGCGAGAGGCGGATCTCGTCCCGTGCCTCGGCGTACGTGCGCTTGCCCGTCTTCGTCGCGAGGAAGAACCGGTCACGACCCGAACCCTTCAGCCACGGCGCGATCCGCAGCTCGGCGTCGCCGTAGCTGGCGGCCGTGTCGATGTGGTTGATGCCGTAGTGACCCAGCAGGTCCAGCGCGCCGTCGGCGACCTTCTGCGACACGCGCCCGAGCGCGGCCGCTCCGAACAGCGCGCGGGTGCTCCGATGGCCG
>JBDUCG010000335.1:0-2528 GCA_040003565.1 Chloroflexota bacterium
CGTGGTGACTCTTGTGTCCGGTGTCCGCGAAGTGGTACGGCACGTCGATGACGATGGTGTTCGGCCGGAACAGCAGCGCCAGCTTCAACCGGAGCGCGGTCTGGCTGTGGAGGATCCACTCCCACCAGTTCCGCGGCACGAACTCCGCGAGAACGATGGTGATGGGACGATCGTCCCGCTCGTCCACCCGCTCGATGTAGCGGAGCAGCGGCTGCAGCAGCGAGCGATACGGCGACTCGATGACGTCCAGCGGCACCTCGCGCGTCCAGCGCAGCCACCGCTCGCGGAACTTGTCGGCGCTCTCCGCGGTGGTCGCGATATGGACCGCCCGGACGGTCGGCGAGATCGATCGCGCGAATGCCACGGCCTGCAGCGTGGCGCGGTCCAGCCGCGCGACCGGCACGAGCACGACCGGCGGCTTCATCGCGGGCAGCGGCTCGTCGTCGCTGGTCAGCGTGAGCGCGTCAGCGACGGACGTGTAGTGGCGGTTGATGCCATACAGCAGCGCGACCAGCACCGGCATGATGAGGAGCACCATCCACGCACCGAGCGTGAACTTCGTCACGGCGACGACGACGAGCACGGTCCCGGTCACGAGCGTGCCGAAGCCATTTATGAGCACCGAGATCCGCCAGCCCGGGTTGCGCAGGCGCAGCCATCGCCGCACGAGGCCGCTCTGCGACAGAGTGAACGCGATGAACACGCCGATCGTATAGAGCGGCACCAGATTCGTGACGCTACCGTCGAATGCGACCAGCACGACGATCGACGTCACCGCGAGCGAAAGGATCCCGAACGAGAACGCCAGGCGCTCGCCACGGAATGCGAACTGGCGCGGCATGAAGCGGTCGTCGGCCAGGACCGATGCCAGGCGCGGGAAGCCGCTGAAGCCCGTGTTCGCCGCGAGTGCGAGGATGATCGTCGTCGAGACCTGCACGACGTAGTAGAAGGGCGTGCCCGTCCCGACGATCGAGCGCGTGAGCATGCTGTTGACCGTCTCGATCTCGCTGCGGTCCGGCGCGATGCCGATCGTCGTCGCGAGATACGTGAGCCCGATGAAGATGGTGCCGAACATCACACCCATGGTCACGAGCGTGATGACCGCGTTGCGCGGTTCCGGCGGCTTGAAGTTCGGGACGCCGTTCGCGACGGCCTCGCTTCCCGTGAGGCCAACTGAGCCTGAGGCGAACGCGCGCAGGATGAGCAGAGGCCCGAGAGCGGTCACGCCGACATCGGTGAAGGGATCGGGCGGCAGCGCAGGGACGATCGTGTCGCCGGTCGCGAGGCGGAAGAGGCCGACGGCGATGAGCGCGTAGAGCGACAGAACGTAGATATACGTCGGCGCCGCGAACAGCACGCCAGCCTCGCGGATACCGCGGAGGTTGCCGAGCGTGATGATCGCGATGAGCACGACGCCCCAGATGACCCGGTGCTCGTGCAGCGATGGAACGAAAGACGAGATCGCGGCGATGCCTGCTGCGCTGGAGACGGCCACGGTGAGGACGTAGTCGATCTGCAGGGCCGACGCCGCGATCAGCCCGGCGATCACGCCGTGGTTGTCCTTCGCGACGATGTACGAGCCACCGCCGTTCGGATACGCGCGGATCACGCGCGACTCGGACAGGATGACCACCGCGAGCACGACGCACACTGCGATCGCGATAGGCATCGTGAGCGCGAGCGCGGCCGTCCCCGCGAGCGCCAGGACGCGCATCGCCTCCTCCGTCGCGTACGCGGACGAGGAGATGTTGTCCGACGCCAGGATCGCGAGGCCGGTCTTCTTGGAGAGACGCTCGCCCAGCTCCTGTTCGGACGTCAGCCGCGCGCCGATGAGCACGCGCCGCACGCCCTGGACCATGCGGCCGAACCCCCCGCGCGCGCTGAGGGCGTCGGTGGTCGCGACGTAGTGGCCGCCGCGACGACGGAACTCCCCCGACGCGGGCCGCACGATGCGGACAACGCGATCGCCCGGCCGTTTGCCGGCCTTCGTGACTCGCTCTTCGAGCCCGGGTGGTGTGTCCTTAGGCCCGTCGGTCATTCATCGGAGTCGGCCTCATCGAGGTGGTAGGGCACGTCCAGCACGGACGTGTTGCGCCGCGTGAACAACCGCAGCTTCAAGAGCAGAGCGGTCTGGTTGTGCAGCAGCGCGTCCCACCAGTGCGTCGGTACGAACTCGGCCAACACCACGATGATGGGCCTTCCGGGGTTTCCACGGTCGAGCGCGTCGAGGTAACGGAGAAGTGGCGCGAAAAGCGCGCGATACGGCGAGATAACGGTGTCCAGCGGGATGGCGTCCCCGACCACCGCCGCCCAGCGGCGCTTGAAGGCTTTGGCGCCTTCCGGGTCGAACGAGATGTGCACGGCGTAGACCTCACCCGAGAGGCCTTTGGCGATGCTGAGCGCCCGGACCGACGCGCGATCGATACGGCTGATCGGGACCACGACGCGGGGGATCGCCGCGACGATGGTCACGGGCTCGGTCGAGGCGATGAGCAGCCGGTCCTCGATCGAGCGGTAGTGACGGCGGA
>JBDUCG010000063.1:0-8360 GCA_040003565.1 Chloroflexota bacterium
GGCTCGTCGCCGGCGGGCTGAAGAAAGAGGCAGAGCTGGCGGGCATGGTGCTGAGCGATCTCGCCGTGCCCATCGCTGTCGACCCGAAGATCGAGATCCGCGAAGCCACGCTTCACGAGGCGCAGGCGGCGAGCGAGATGATGGGTCGCGCGTACGGGATGCCCGAGGAGGTCGCGCGCTTCTTCAACGTCCTGCTCGCGATGACCGACAGCAAGGTGAAGAACCGCGGGTACTTCGCGTTCGTCGACGGCGGCACCGAGCCGGTCGCGTGGAGCTACCTCGTCTATTTGCCGGATTCGCCGATCGTGCTGCTCGGTGGCGCCGCCACGGTGCCCGAGCACCGCGGCCGCGGCATCTACAGCGCGCTCGTTGCGAAGCGGCTCGCGGACGCGCGCGTCGATGGCCGGCGCGCCGCGGTGATCCAGGCGGACCGGTCGACCTCGGCGCCGATCTGCGCGAAGCTCGGCTTCCGCGAGGTGTGCGGCCTCGAGTTCTATGCCTGGGAGGGCGCGCCGCATCAGGACATCCCGATGCTGAAGCTCGTGGACCAGCCTGAGCGCCTCGCGCCGGACTAGGACTCCCGCCGCGCGAGGCGCCATGACAGCGCGCCGTACGCGAGCGCGACCCACACGAGAAGCACCGCGTACGAGAACCAGACGTCGTTGAAGAGCGCCTTGCCCGCAAGCCCATTGGTCATGATCCGCATCCCCTGATAGGTCGGGAACGCGCGGAGCGCGAGGTCGAGCGCGTCCGGCACGGGCAGTCCCGCGACGAACGCGGGGCCGATGACTGGGAGCAGCACGACGCTCGACCACGTGTAGACCTGGGCCGCGGTCCGGAACAGACCGCCGAGAAGCAACCCCAGTCCGATCAGCGCGATGGCGAGGAGACCCGTCCCCGCGATGAACGTCATCGGATCGAGCGGTCCTAGTCGCGTGAGTCCGAGCATCAGCGCCACCGACGCCGCGCAGTACGCGACGCCAACGAGCGCCTTCCCGACGATGACCTCGCGGTACGTCGCCACGAGCAGCAGCGCGTCAAGCGTCTTCTTCTCGGCCTCTTCGGTGAGGATGATCGGCACGACCAGGACGGCGATCATGCCCAGCATCATCACGACGGTCGCGAGCACGAAGTAGCGGCGCGCGCCGATCTCGCCCAGGACGCCGGTCTCCGCCGACCCTGCCTGCACGCGCTCGACCTGGACCGTCGCCATCGGCGGCTGACCCGAAAGCGCGCGAAGCCCTGCCTCGACCGAGGCTGACAGGAAATTCGCCGTGGAGCCGCCCTCGGTCGGCTGTATGAGCAGGATCGCCGGCCGGCGCCCCTGCCGCACCGCGTTGTCGAAGTCGTCGGGGAGCACGAGCGCGGCGTCGACGGTCTGGTCCATGACCAGCCGGCGCGCCTCGTTCGCATCGTCGGCATCGCGAAGCTTCAGACTCACGGCCTGCCCGGCCCGCTCCTCGAGCGTGCGCACGAGTGCCGAGTCCGGCGGTCCGGCGTACGCGATCTTCGCCTCGAAGAGCCGCTCCTCAGGGAAGATCGAGTTGTAGAGGATCGCCAGGATGATCGGCGTCAGCAGCGACACGAGGACGCGTGAGTCTCGGACGGCATCGACGACGTCCTTGCGAAAGATCGCGGCGACGATGCGAAGGCGAGTCACAGCGGCCGGCCGGCGAGCGCGACGAAGACGTCTTCGAGCGTGCCCTCCTGCGAATGGATGGTCAGCACCTGATCCGCCCGCATCCAGTCCGCGAGATTCGCGGCGTCGCGCGGATCGTCGAGGCGCAGGCTCTGCTCGGTGCGATCGCGGAGCAGCACCGTCGCGGTGCGCTGCCCGTACCGCAGCTTGAGCTCGCGCGGCGTATCCAGTGCGACGATCTTGCCCTGGCTCAGGAATGCGACCCGTGTGCACAGGTCGTCGGCTTCCTCCATGTAGTGCGTCGTGAGGAAGATCGTGGTGCCCTCGCGCGCGAGCTGGGCGACCAGTGCGCGCACCTCGCGGGCGGACGTTGGGTCGAGGCCGCGGGTCGGCTCGTCGAGGAACAACACGCGTGGCGAGTTGATGAGCGACCGCGCGATCATCAGGCGCTGCTTCATGCCGCTCGAGTACGTCTTCGCCTTGCGCTTCGCGGCGTCCTGGAGTCCGACCAGCTTCAGCAGTTCCTCCGCGCGCGAGGGGCGGACGCCGTACAGCGTCGCGAAGAAGCGCAGGTTCTCGACGCCGGCGAAGCGCTCGTACAAGTTCGGGTCCTCGAAGACCGCATTGATGAGCGGCTTGACGTGATCGCGGTCCGTGACCGCGTCGAAGCCCGCGACCATGGCGCGGCCGGCGGTCGGGCGTGCGCGTCCGGTCAGCATCCGGATCGTCGTCGTCTTGCCCGCGCCGTTGTGGCCGAGGAGGCCAAAGACCTCGCCCTCGGCGACGCTGAAGGTGATGCCATCGACCGCGCGCACCGCGCCGTAGTGTTTCTTGAGGTCGGTGACCTCGATGGCTCCGACCACGCTCAGCGGCGAAGTCGTCCGATGACGCCGCTCAGGTCGCAGCGGAGATTCGGGCGCGCGGCGAGCCATGTCATGAACAGGATCGACGCGAACCAGTAGACCCCCTGGTACAGCGTTTCGACGGGTCCGTCGCTGGGTCCCACCCACGCTCGCCGCGTCGCGGCGAGCACCAACGATGCGAGGGCATAGGCCGCAAGGGCCAAGCCGATGCCGACGATGCCCAGGGAACCGCGAGGCCCGTGCAGCCACGCGTCAACCGCGCCGCGGAGGATGTCGAGCGCGATGGATGTGGTGACGCCGCGCGTCGGCAACAGCGCCACGAACTCGTCCTCGTAACGCTCGCGCCAAGCGGGTGGGTAGAGGCGAACGAACCACCTCATGCGCGCGCCAGCCGCCGGATGCCTGTTGACGTCAGTTTGCGCAGACCATCCAGCTGCCCCTCGAGCGTCCGACGGCCCGGGTCGGTCAACTTGTACGGAACGCGTCGATCGGTCGAGGCGAGCGGTTGAATGAGGCCCAGACGCTCGAGCCGTCCGAGTGCGCCGTACAGGGTCCCGGGTCCGATCGCAGATCCCGAGAGCGCTTTGATGTCCTCCATCATCGCGTAGCCGTGCTTCGGTCCCTCCGCGAGGCTCACAAGAATGAGCAGCGCGGGTTCCGTGAACCGCCCGAGGTCGAGATTCTCACGTTTCACGATATATCGCCAAACGTAATAGGAACCGACCGGGCTGTCAAGGAACGCGGTCTAGTCGATCGTTGCTGCGTGCACGGATGTTACGTACGGCAGGTATCGCGCCGCGGCCTCCCAGCTCTTGCCCTCATCGCGGCTGGCCCACACGTCGCCGTTCGCCGTACCGAAATACACGCCGAGCGGATCCAGTAGGTCGGTGTCCATCCCTTCGCGCACGGACTCGAGCGCCGCACCGGGCGGTAGCCCCGTTTCGTTCCGCTTCCACGTCGCCCCGCGGTCGTTCGTCGAGTACACGGCGATGCCCGGGTCCTTCGCGGTGCGCTTCATGTCGTCGAGCGGGATCACATACGCGACCGAACGGTCGCGCGGATGCATCGCCGCGGCGAAGCCGAAGGTCGACGGCAGGCCTTCAGTGCGATTCCGCCAGGCCGTCTCGCCGGGCTCGCGCCAGAACACGTCGACGTGCACGCGCATGAAGCGCACGCCGCTCGTGACCGGATGAGCGAGGAGCTTGTGAATGCAGTAGAAGACATCGGGCCGGTCCTCCGGGCCGCCGGTCTGCGCGTTGTCCTGCACCCAGCTCGCGCCGCCGTCCGTCGATGTGTACACGCCGCCGACGCTGATGGCGACCTGCATCTTCTTGGGATCTTCGGCATCGATCGCGATGGAGTGGAGGCCCATGCCGCCGAAACCCGGGACCCATTTCGCGCGCGACGGCTGGTCGTCGAGCGCCTTGTTCAGCTGCCAGGTCTCGCCGCGGTCCTCGCTCTTCCACAGGGCGGCGGGCTCGGTCCCAGCCCACACCACGTTCGGCGTCTTGATGTGACCGGGCTCGATGTGCCACGTCTGGAAGAACGTGCGATCGGAGCCTTCTGGGAAGGCCGGGTTCTTGGATTTCTCCCAGGTCTTTCCCATGTCGCGGCTGTAATCGATGCGCGATCCGCCCCAGGTCGAGTTGATCGCGGCGTACATCGATCCGTCGCGCGGGTCATAGGTGGCGTGGTGGATCGGCGCCGGCGCGCTGTACGGACCGTCCTGGGTCCACTTCTTCCGGTCCGCATCGCTGCGCAGCGTGTACAGACCCTTCTTCGTTCCGACCAAAAGCACAACTTGCTTCGCCATCTGTTCCCCTCCTGATCTATCCGCCCGACAGCGCGGGTATGACATGCACGATGTCGCCGTCACGGAGCGTGGCGTCCTCGCCACCGAGGAAGCGCGCGTCTTCCGCGTTCACGAACAGGCTGAGATGCGCGCGCAGCCGGCCGTGCTCATCGCGGATCCGCTCCGCCAGCGACGGATGTGCCTTGACCAGCGCAGCGAGCGCTTCGCGCAGGGTCGCGGCGTCGAGCGTGACGTCACGCGCTCCGCCGGCGAAGCCGCGGTAGGCCCCGTGGAGAAGTATCCGCACCTGAGCACGACGAACGGGTGTAGCCAAGATCGACAGCCTAGCGAGGACGGCGCGCGAGCCGCTTCGTGAGCAGCGCGCGCTCCGCCGGATTCTCGGTGCGCTCCAGCGCGCGCTCGTCCGCCGTGCGCGCGTCTGCCGCGCGGCCGAGCGCACGGAGCAGTTCGGCGCGTGTCGCGTGATAGAGGTGGTAGCTGTCGAGCGCGCCGGCGAGCGTGTCAACCTCGGCGAGCGCCACCGCGGGTCCGTCGACATGCCAGAGCGCGATCGCGCGGTTGAGCCGCACCACCGGCGTGTCGCCCAGCGCGACGAGGGCGTCATAGGAACGCAGGATCTCCGGCCAGCGCGTCGTGTCCCAGCTCTTCGCGTCGGCATGCGCACCGGCGATCAGCGCCTGCAGCTGGTACGGACCGGGACCGCGCATGCGCAGAAAGCGCCCGACGAGCAGGAGCGTGTCCTCGATAACCGAGCGATCCCACTTGGAGCGATCCTGGTCGCGCAGCAGCACGATCTCACCGCCCTCGTCGAAGCGCGCGTCCGCGCGCGCCAGGTTGAAGCGCATCAGCGCGAGCAGGCCCAGCACCTCGGGCTCGTCGGGCATGAGTCGCGCGAGGAGTGAGGTGAGCCACTCCGCCTCGGATGCCAGGTCCCGGTCCGTAGCCCCGCGCGAGCCGGTCGCGAGGTAGCCCTCGTTGAACATGAGATAGAGGACGGCGAGCACCTCGCTCACGCGATCGGGCAGCTCGTGCCCTTCCGGCACGCGGAAAGGGATCTTCGCGTCGACGATCTTTCGCTTCGCGCGGACCAGACGCTGGGCGACCGTCGCCTCCGACTGCAGGAAGGCGCGCGCGATCTCCGCCGTCGTGAGGCCGGCGACCGATCGCAGCGTCAGCGCGAGCTGCGCTTCGCGCGCGAGCGCCGGATGGCAGCAGGTGAAGATGAGCTCGAGGCGCTCGTCGGGCATTGAGCTCGCCTGTGTCATCGGTGGTTCCTCCAGCTGGGCGACCTTGTCGCGGTAGCGCGTCTCGCGTCGCAGGCGGTCGATGCCTTTGCGATGCGCCGTCGTCATGAGCCAGGCGCCGGGGTTGTCGGGGATGCCGGAGCGTGGCCAGTGCTCGAGTGCGGCGACCAGCGCGTCCTGAACGCACTCCTCCGCCAGGTCGAAGTTGCCGAGCCGCTTCACGAGCGCCGCGGTGAGCCGGCCCGCCTCTTCGTGGAAGACGGCGGCCACCGCATCGCTCGTGATCGTGATCAGGCTCCGTGCTCGACGATCGGGCGCACCTCGACATCGCCGCCGGGCCAGCTCTTCGCGATGGCGATCGCCTTGTCGAGATCCTCGACCTCGATCAAGGCGAATCCGCCGACCGTTTCCTTCGATTCGATGAACGGTCCGTCCGTGACCTTCATCGATCCGTTGACGCGCCGCACCGAGGTCGCCGTGCGCTGCGGACCGAGCTCCTCACCGCCCTTGATGACGCCGGTCTTCGTGAGGTCGTCCCACCAGGCCATGATCGGTTTGTAGGCATTGGCGAGCTCCTCTTTCGACTGCTTGTCGTACCAGTCGTCGCGGCCGACGAACATGAGCATGTACTTCGGCATCTCAGCCCTCCCTCGGCTGCTGCTCGACGATCTCGCGGATCTCGATGCCGTAGCCGGGCCACGTTTTGGCGATGGCGACGGCTGCGTCGCGATCCGGAGCCTCGATGATCGAGAAGCCGCCGACCGACTCCTTTGATTCGATGAAGGGTCCGTCGACGACCGTGATCTTCCCGGTGGTGCCCTTGCGGATCGTGGTCGCGGTGCGCGTTGGCTGCAGCTCGGCCCCGCCGTCGACGAACTTCGGTCCGTTGACCTCGAACCACTTGAAGATGTCGGCGTAGACCTTCTGCTGCTCCGGCGTGGGGTCGTTCTGGTACTCCACGCCGTCGTCCATGAATAGGAATGCGTATTTCGACATCGCTGCTGCCTCCCTATGGCCGTTGTACCGGTACGACGAACGGACCCGCCCCGGATAGACAGGGTAGCGACGAGGAGACCGCGCGCCGTTGTTAGCTGCGCGACAGATGGGCGGGCGGCCAGCCGCCGGGCGGCACGGCACCGCGCTCGAGCTGGAGCAGGCGGCGCTTCGCGTCGAGGCCGCCGGCGTACCCGCCCAGCGTCCCGTCGCTCGCGACGACCCGGTGGCAGGGGACCACGATCGGGATCGGGTTGTCACCGATGGCCCCGGCCGCGGCGCGGTAGGCCTTGTCGTTCCCGGTCGCGTGCGCGACTTTCGCGTACGTGATCAGCTCGCCGTACGGCACCTTTGCGGTGACCGCGAGCACCTTCCGCTGGAACGGCGTCAGGGGCGAGAGATCGATGGCGACGTCGAAGTCGCGTCGCTTCCCGCTGAAGTACTGATCGAGCTCGCGCGCGACGCCGTCCACCCGACGCGCATCGGGAAGGACGCCCGGGCCATAGGCGCGGACGATGCGGCGCAGCTCGAGCGGCGACGGCTCGGCGCCGTAGTGGATGTTCAGGACACCGCGTGGCCCGACCGCCACCCAGAGCGGTCCGAGCGGCGAGTCCACCGTGCGGTAGCCCACCGTTTCGAGGCCCTCGCGTCGCGCGCGCGCCATCAGTCGTTCGCGGGCATCCGCGACGACCGGCCCGAGCTCCTTCATCGCATCGCCTCCTTTACCTTCTTCATCGCTTCGGCCACGCGCGATCTCGCCGCTTCCTCGCTGCACTCGAGCGCGCTCGAAACCTCCGCGTACGACAGTCCCTGCACCTTCCGCAGCACGAACGCCGCGCGCTGCCCCGTGGGTAACGTCTTCACCGCTGTCGCGAGGTCCGCGATCGACACGCCATCGCGCTCCGGCGCGGCGAGCGGCAGATCTCCGAGACGCACGAGTCGCTTCGCGCGCCGGCCGCGGTCGATCGCTTTGTTCGTCGCGATGCGATAGAGCCATGCGCGCTCGTTGCCGCGACGCGGTGGTGGCCAGGCGCGAAAGGCCGCGAGGAACGTGTCCTGGTAGACGTCATCCGCGTCGTCGCGATCGCCAGTGAGCCGCAGCGCGTACGTGAAGATCTCGCGTTCGTGTAGCTCGAGCAGCTCGCCGAATGTCGTCGGATGTGTCATTCGCTCTGTATAGAACGTTGACACGTCCAGGGGTGTGAGATGCCCTATCGTCGCTTCGTGGTGAAGAGGGGAAGCTCAGTCGCTCTGGCGTTCGCATTCGTGATCGCCGCATCGTGCGGTGGCACGGCCACCCCTTCGGGCACCACCGCGAGCAGCGCGGCCGCGACGAGCGCTGCCGCGACGAGCGCGGCGAGCGGCGCGCCGTCGGCGGGCAGCCCGTCGTTCGGTCAGATCCTGAGCTCGGCCAAGGCGAGCGAGTACAAGGTGACCTACAAGCTGACCGCGACCGGCGGCGCCGAAGGGTTCTCAGGCGAGCAGTCGTGGTACTTCAAGCCACCGAAGGCGCGCTTCGACTTCACGAGCAGCGCCTCGGGTCAGACGGCGACCGTCTCGCTGTACGCGTTGCCGGACGGCACCTTCATGTGCTTCGGTGGCACCGGTCAGACAGCGCAGTGCATCGGGATGTCCGGTCTCGACACCGCGCTCCAGCAGAACCCCGCCGCCTTGTATCAGGAGTCGTTCATCCAGCACCCCGATCAGTTCAACGGCGTGCTCGTGGAGACGCGGCAGATCGCAGGACAGCAGGCGCACTGCTACGACGTGAAGTCGACGGTCGCCGCTGCCGGCCTCACCGACGGCCG
>JBDUCG010000064.1:0-8247 GCA_040003565.1 Chloroflexota bacterium
CTTGCTGCGCATGAGGCGTCGCAGGTTCTCGTAGGTCGGCCCCGTCGGCAGGCGCACGCGCAGCCAATCCGGACGCGCACGATCGATCGGCACGACGGTGTTCGACGCGCCACGGCCGCGCGAGCGCGGTCGCTCCACCTCGCCGGGGATCTCGAAGATGATCGGAGCGAGCTCGGCCACTAATACACCGGCACCGTGGGACCGACCTCCTGCAGCCAATTGCGCATCGTCTGCAGGAACTTCGCGGCGGTGGCGCCGTCGATGACACGGTGGTCAAAGCCGATCACGAGGTTCATGCGCTGGCGGATCGCGATGGCGTCGTCGTCGGTCACGATCAGCTTCTTCACGATCGCCTCCGACGAGATGATCGCGGCCTGGCCAGGGGGGACGATCGGGCTGGAGATGATGGTGCCGAGCGGACCGGTGTTGTTCACCGTGAATGTGCCGCCGTAGAAGTCGTCGAATGTGAGCCGGCGCGCCTTCGCGCGATCGACGACGTCCCGGATCGAGCGCATGAGTCCCGCGAGACTCTTCCCGTCAGCGTCGCGGATCACCGGTACGACGAGACCATCCTCCCCGAGCGCGACGGCGTATCCGAGATTGATCTCCCGGTGTGCGATCACGCCCTGGTCAGTGAAGCTGGAGTTGACGAGCGGGACCGTCCGCAGCGCCTCGACGGCCGCCTTGCAGATGAACGCCGCAGGCGACAGATCGAAGCCCTCGCGCGCCTGAAAATCGCCACGCACTTTCTCGCGGTACTTCATGAGCGCCGTCATGTCGATCTCCATGACCGCATGCGCGTGTGGTGCGCTCCATGCCTGGACCATGTTGTTCGCGATCGCGCGGCGCATCTGTGTCAGTGGAACCAGCTCGTCGCCCGCGAGCGATGTCGACGGGGCCGGTCGAGCCGTGATCGGCGCAGGTCCACCGGAGACGACCTGCGATGCCGCGGCGGCTCGCGCCGGCGGCTGTTGCGGCTGCGCCTGTTGCCCCTGCGGCTGTTCCGCCTGCTGCGGAGGCGCGGCCTGCGCGCTCGCGATGTAGTCCTCGACGTCCTTCCGCGAAACGCGTCCGCCGAGACCCGTGCCCTCGATCTGCGACAGATCGACGTCATGCTCGGCCGCCAGCTTGCGCACCGCCGGCGTCGCCCTCACCTCAGAGAGATCGGGACGCTCCGCCGTGGCAGTCGAAGCCGAGGGCCGCGGCGACGCGGACGACGGCTGCGGAGACGAGGACGACACAGAGGAAGATGCACTCTGGCGCTGCGCCGACTGCGCCGGCTGCTGCGGCACCGACTCCGAAGGCGACGAGGGCGTCGGCGACGACGGCAGTCGAGACGGCGAAGCCTGCGCAGGTGACGAAGCGGAAGCCGGAGCCGGCCCGTTTGCCGTCGGAGCCGATGCCTGAGTCGCCTGCTGAGCCGGAGCCGCCTGCGGCGCAGACGCCGGAGCGGTCTGCGACGCGGCCGGCGACGCCGCGGCGACGTCGCCATCGGCGGTGTCGAACGTGGCAAGGAGCGTCCCGATCGGAACGGTCTGCCCTTCCTCGACGCGCACCTCTTTCAGCGTTCCGGCGACCGGCGACGGGATCTCGGTGTTCACCTTGTCCGTCTGCACCTCGACCAGCAGGTCGTACTTGTTCACCTTCTCGCCGGGCTGCTTCAGCCACTTGCCGATGGTGCCCTCGGTGACCGACTCACCGAGCTTCGGCATCTTCAGCTCAAACACGGACAAGGCACACCTCCGAGGTGCGCGCCCAAGCGGCGACCACTAATACGCCGCGAGCTCGCGCATCTTCATCGCGATCTTCTCAGGGTCGGGCATGAACCAGTCTTCCTGTGGCTTGTTGTACGGCATCGCCGGGACTTCCGGTCCGCCGAGGCGCATCACCGGCGCATCGAGCGCGTCGAACGCCTCCTCGGCGATGAGCGCGGCGATCTCCGCGCCGGCGCCGAACAACCGGTTGTCCTCATAGACGATCAAACACTTGCCGGTCTTCCGCGCTTCCCGGAGGATCGTGGCGGCGTCGAGCGGCCGCAGGCTGCGCACGTCGACGACGTCCACGGAGATCCCCTCCGTTGCCAGCGTCTCCGCGGCCTTCAGGCTGTGGTGGAGCATCAGCCCGTACGCGAACACGGTGATGTCCGTTCCCTCGCGCTTCACGTCGGCCGGCCCGAGCGGGATCGTGAACTCGGGATCGTCGGGGACCTCGCCGCGCACCGCCCGGTAGGTGGCCTTGTGCTCGAGGAAGATCACGGGGTCCGGATCGCGCAGCGCGGAGCGGAGCATGCCGGTGATGTCCCGCGGCGTGCTCGGCACGACGACCTTCAGCCCCGGCACGTGCGCGTAGAACGCCTCGACCGACTGCGAGTGGTACAGCGAGCCGCGGATGCCACCGCCCCATGGCATGCGGATCACGATCGGCACGCCGTACGCGCCATTCGACCGGTACCGGATGCGCGCGGCCTCGTCAACGATCTGCTCGAACGCCGGAGCGCTGAAATCGGCGAACTGCATTTCGGCCACCGGCAGCAGTCCGCCGATCGCGGCCCCGATCGCGATGCCGACGATCGACGACTCCGCCACCGGCGTGTCGATGATGCGGTGCTTGCCGAACTCCTCGATGAAGCCGTCCGATACGCGGAAGACGCCGCCGCGGACACCGACGTCCTCACCCATCAGGATGTAGCGCTCGTCGCGTCGGAATTCGGCCTGCAGCGTGTCGTGCACCGCCTGGACGTTGCTCTTCTCCGTCATCACTCCAACTCTAGGTCCAGCGACGGGAAGCGATCCGGATGCCTCTCGCGCTGGATCGCGTACGCGACGGTGAAGATGTCCTCACGGCTCGGCTTGGAGAAGTAGTCGCCGTCGACGCCGACGGGAGAGCGGTTCGCGCGCGCGGTGAGCGTGCGCGGCCCGACGTCGAGGTGGTCGATCGCGCCCTGGGCTTCGACGATCTGCTGGAGGATGTAGGCCGACGCGCCCCCGGGCAGGTCCTCGTCGACGACCAGGAGCGCACGGGTCTCCTTCACGGCGTCGACGATGGTGTGACGGATGTCGAAGGGCAGGAGGGTCCGCACGTCGACGATCTCGACATCGATGCCGACTGCCGCGAGGTCCTGCGCCGCTTCGAGCGCGATGCGGCAGAGCGCGCCATAGGTGACGAGCGTGATGTCGGTCCCCTCGCGCAGGAGCTCCGGGACGCCGAGGGGCAGGGTGAACTCGCCGATGTTCGTGGGAGCGCGCTCCTTCAAGCGGTACCCGGACAACACTTCGATCACCAGCGCGGGGTCGTCGCCGCGCAGCAGCGTGTTGTAGAACCCCGCGGCCTGGGTCATGTCGCGCGGGACGCACACATGCATGCCGCGCAGCGTGCCCAGGATCATCTGCATCGGTGAGCCCGTGTGCCAGATCCCCTGAAGCCGGTGGCCCTTCGTGCGGATGATCACCGGCGACATCTGACCGCCGGCGGTCCGGTGCCGGAGGGTCGCGAGATCGTCCGATGCGAGCTCGAGCGCGAACAGCAGGTAGTCGACGTACTGGATGTCCACGATCGGCCGCAGCCCGCGCAGCGCCGCGCCGATCCCCTGCCCGAGGATCGTGGCCTCGCGGATGCCCGTGTCGGTGACGCGCAGCGCGCCGTGCTTCTCCTGGAGTCCCTCGTACACGAGGTTGACGTCGCCAAGCCGCCCGACGTCCTCGCCCAGGATGACGATCCTCGGATCGCGCGTGAGGTTCGCGTCGAAGCAGCGCAGGAGCACCAGACGACCGTCGATCGGTTCGGGCTTCGCGGGATACTCGACGGCGACCTGGCGGATCCGCAGCGGCGATGCGTCGGACCCGCTCAGCAGCTGCGAGTTGTACCGCGCCTCGTTCTCCTCGCGGTATGACCGCACGAACTTGGCGAGCTCAGCGCGCGCCGGACCCTCGCGACCGCGCAGCGCGGCAAGCGCGCGGAACACGGCGATGTAGACCGCTCGGTGGCTCAGTGGCTCCCCCGCCTCGCGCAGCTCGTTCGCCATCGCGTCGAGGGAGACGCCCGCCTCGCTCGCGACCGCGCTGATGAGCGTGAGCGCCTCGTCCCGGCGGCGCCGGATCGGCTCCTGGCACGTCTCGTACGCGCGCTCCCGGATGTGCTCGACCTCGGAACGATCGTGCTTCTCGAAGTCGTCGAGCGTCGCCGCATCCGCGATGCCTTCCCGGATCATCCATTCGCGCATGCGGCGGATCGGATCGGCCTCGACCTCGAAGGTGAGGCGCTCCTTCGGCTTGTAGCGCTCGTGGCTGCCACTCGTGGAGTGGCCCTGCGGCTGCGTCATCTCGACGACGTGCACGAGCGCGGGCACGTGCTCGCGTCGCACGCGCTCGGCGATGACGGCGTACGTGTCGCACAGGGCGACGTAGTCCCATCCCTTTACGACCTCGATCTCGAAGCCCGGGCCGCCATCGCGCTTCATCCCAGCGAGCGCCGCTGACACCGAGCTCTTCGTCATCTGGAGCTCGTTCGGGACCGAGATGCCGTACCCGTCGTCCCAGACGCTGATGAGGAGCGGCACCTGAAGGACGCCGGCCGCGTTCACCGACTCCCAGAACAGCCCCTCCGCCGCGGCGGCATTGCCGATCGTCGTGAAGCAGACCTCGTCGCCGTTCCGAGAAAAGCCACGCGCCGCCTCGGCGAGCACGCGCGAGTGCCGGTACAGCTTCGAGGCCCACGCGAGCCCGAGCGATCGCGGCATGTGCGCCGCGACGGGCGAGAAGTCGGAGGCGACCTGCACGGAGCTGAGCAGATCGCGCCAGTGGCCCTTCTCGTCGACGATCCGCGTCGCGTAGTGATTCGACATCTGGCGCCCGCCGGAGAACGGATCGCGCGTGATGTCGGCGTCCGCGTAGAGCTGCGCGAAGTACTGCTCGAGGGTCGTGACGCCTACCGCCATCATCACGGTCTGGTCGCGGTAGTAGCCGCTGCGCCAGTCGCCGGGGCGCATGACGTGCGCCATCGCGAGCTGCGCGACCTCCTTGCCGTCGCCGAAGATGCCGAACGGCGCGCGTCCCGCGAGCACCTCGCGTCGACCGAGCTCGCTCGCGGCCCGGCTGCGCACGGCGAGCCGGTAGTCGGCGATGATCTGCTCCGCGCTGAGGGTGAGCTTCGCGCGCGGCGTGGTGATGGAGGGCCGCGACCCAGTCTTCACGCCTCGCTCAATGTTGCCAGTTTCCCTCACGCGGCAGCGGCCGCTTCGGCGCGGTCGAGGAACGGCAGCAGCGCCGCCAGGAACGCATCGGTGCGCTCCACCTGCGGGAGATGGCCGCAGGCATCGATGAGCTCGATCCGCGCTTGTGGCATCAAGTTCTCAGCATCGGCGACGTGCGCGACGGGCAGCACCGCGTCCTGCCGGCCCCAGATCACGATCGCGGGACCGGTGAAGCGCGACGCGAGAGCGACCCAGTGGTCGCGCACGCTCTGGCGAACGCCGAAGATCGTGACGCCGGAACGCAGGGCGCTCACGAACTCTCCGAACGACGGAAACCCATAGCGCACAGCCTCGTCGTACAGCGATGCAGGAATGTGGCGCGAGTCATAGAAGCAGCTGCGCAGCACGCCGCGTGCTTGCTCGGGCCGGCCGAAGACCCGCGAGAGCGTGGGCACACCCGGCAACGTGCAGAGGCGCAGGAACAGGGCGACGTCGGTCCCAACGCCGCCGCCGGCCACCAGGGCCAGCGACCGCGTACGCGCCGGCTGGCTGACCGCGGCGGTGAAGGCGACCGCGCCGCCGAGCGAGTTGCCGACCAGGTGCGCCGAACCGATGCCGAGCTCGTCCAACAGCGCACCGACGAAGCGCGGATAGAACGGATCGCGCGGGCCGAAGTGCGCGACATTCCCCGGCGGATCGCTCTCGCCGAACCCCGGGAGGTCGAATGCGATCGCGCGCCGGCCCGTTCGCGCGATCGGCGTCATCACCTCGCGCCAGTTTTCCGCCCATCCACCAACGCCGTGGATCATCACGACGGGATCGCCTCCGCTCACATCGCCTTCTTCGAGAACGCGCGTGCGGAGGCCCATAACGGTCACCATCTTCGAGCGGATCACGTCCATATACTGCGCTCGATGCTCTTCTACTACCTCTGCACGCTCGGTGAAGAGCGCTATCGCGCGGCGTACCCGACGGGCGCACAGAGCAAGGACGCCGACGTGTACAAGTGGGTGACGATGCACTCTGGGTCGCCGGCGGTCTGCCAGCAGGAGCATCCCGGCGTGCATCGCTGGCGCCCCGACGAGGGCGGCGACGAGGAGCGCGTCGTGCGCAGCTACTCGGTGCTGCAGTGGGACAAGCACGGCTTCGACGCCGCGGAACGCAAGCCCGATGTCGGGGACCAGTTCGATTCGCCGTGGGGACCATCGCTGGTGATCGAGCGCGCCGAGGATCCGGCCACCGGGACCTATCTGCTGCTGCGTCTCTTCCCGCACGGCTACAAGGGCAAGGCGGGAGAGACCGGCACCCAGCGCACGGACGTCCCGAAGGAGTTCGCGGGCAAGGTCTAGCCCGCGCTAGCTGCTCTCCGCGTTCGCATGCGACCGGTGCTGCTGATGATGGAGATGCGCGTGGGCGTCTTCCTTTTCCTTCGGCGGATAGAAGAGGCCGGCGACGTAGAAACGCGACGGCGCCTGCGCGTACGACGACAGCAGCAGATGCACGTCGTACTTCGCGAAGAGCGCCGTGCCCCAGGTCTGGCGGAAGCGCGTCGCCCACTGCGGACCGAACCGCTCGCGGCTGAGCCGCGCCATCTCGTGGAGCTCCCAGTCCAGCACCGGTAGCTCATGCGTCTCGGCGCAGTCCTCGCTCGCACAGCGAAAGCGCAGGCGCAGCGGCAGATGCATTACGTCGCCGTCTGGCTCGGGTCGCACGAAGCCGAGGGTCGCCGCGCGACCCTGCGCCAGCGCCACGAGCGACTCGAGCGACGCGTGAAGATGCGGGCGCACGAACGGCCAGCGAAGGCGCCAGGCGTCCTTCGCGTCGAGATACGCCGTCGCGGTCACCTCGCCATCGACGTTCATCGTCTCCGGCCGTACGTCGCGCTCGTCCCGCGCGGTACGCGTGTGGATCCACGACCAGCGCAGCAGCGGCGGATCGGTGTCGTTCCCCTTCCACGGAAATGGGGAGAGCCGAAGCAAACGACCGCTCTCTCGATCGACGCCGATAACGGATGCGCGCTCGACGGGAAATTCGTTCGCCGCGATGGTCTTCGCGATGGCCAGCACGTCGTGCTCGGTCCTCGCGTCCTCCATCTGCGCCTCGCTCACCTCGTCACAATACGTGCGAAATGAGAGACAGCCTCTCACGCGAGTTCCCCGAAGCGCTGCAAGCCTTTGCCTGGACCCGCGCCCGGGTCAAAGGTGGTTTGATGTGGGGCGAGCCGGCGGTGTGGGGAGCGATCTCGGGCATTGGCGCCGGATTCCTCGTCGCTGCGGTCACACAGGCGTTGGTCGGACTCACCGGTGACGCGTACGAGGCGTTCAGGGGCTCTCCACCGATCGCGCTCTATCCACTGATCACGCTCGCGGGAACCACCGCAGCGGCGGCGGTCGCACTTCGTGCCGGCGGCGCGATCGCGCTCGCGTTCTACGTCTCGTATGTCGCGCTCGGCGTCGCTTTCAGTATCCCGGGCCTGCTGCTGTTCTGCGAGCGATCCGGCGGCCCGCTCGTGGCGGGCGACCGCTGCGCGCCTGTTGGCTTCTTGACCACGCTGTGGCCGCAGCTCATCGGTCTCGGCGTGGGGATCGCCGTCGCGCGCGCGATCACGACGCGAGGCGATGGGATCAACTCGCTGCTGCGGATCGCCGGCGCCTGGGCGATCGCTGTTTTCGTCGCGACTCAGCTGTGGGCTGCGACGGTGGCGCAGACGGCAACGCCGCTCGCGAGCGTACTCAGCATCGCCGCAGGCAGCGCCGCCGCGGCCGTTGCGGCGGGTGTTGTTGCCGCGCAGCTGCCGCAAGGGGTCCGCAACGCGGTCATCGTCACTGGGATCCGGCTCATACCGTGGGCGGTGACGCAATTACCGCTGGCGTTCGCGGACCTCGCGCCGACGGCACCGGCTGACAACGCGGCCGTGATCATCGTGAGCGTCGTGCTGACGCCTCTGGCGGCGGTATTGCTTGTTCTCGCGGCGCTCATCACGTCGCGGGCGCGATTCATCCCACGCGAACCTGCGTAGGATCGACCGATGAGCATCGACGAGAAGGAGCTCGCGCTGG
>JBDUCG010000065.1:0-8231 GCA_040003565.1 Chloroflexota bacterium
GGCGGCGATCAGGCCGTCACGGGTCTTGCCCGCGGCGACCGCGATCTGCGCGAGGGTCTGGCCAGCCTGCTCCTTGGCACGAAGGTCCGCCTCGGTCATGCCGAGGTACGCCGCAGCGGCGGCTTCCTCGTTGATGCGCGCGCCGCCGGGACCACCGGGGCCACCACGGCCACCGCGATCGGTGAAGGTGGTGCCGGGCTGGTCGACGGCGGTCGTGATCTGCTTCGTCGCCTCGGCCGAGAGCGCGGCGATGAGACCATCGCGGGTCTTGCCATGCGCGACCGCGATCTGCGCGAGGGTCTGGCCGGTCGCCAGCTCGGTCCGCAGCTGCGCCTCGGTGATGCCGATGTACGCCGCGGCTGCGGCGAGTCTGTTCGGCGCACCGAGCCCACTGTTGGCCGCGAAGATCGCTACCCCGCCGGGCAGCTGCGCGATGACCGCGTCGGCGGTGCCAGGCGTGAGCGCGGCGGCCGCGACGCCGCCGGTGAGCAGCAGCGTGACGCCGCTCGCGATGAGCATCTTGTCGATGTACTTCACGTTGTTTCGGTGTCCTTTCCTTGGATGACTGACATGAGGACACCACTCGCGGCGACGCCGTTCATGAAACGCCCTTAAGAAGGCGGTCACCGCGCGGTTTTCTTACTCGGTTCTTAGCCGAGCGCCCATACACTCGCCTCGTGAACGTCCTCCTCGTCGAGGACGATCCCGCAGTGCGGGGAGCCGTGGAGCGGGCGCTTCGCGGCGCCGGCCACCGGACCGAGACCGCCGCGAACGGCGCGAAGGCGCTCGAGGCGGTTACGGCCAGCCCCTACGACGCGATCGTCCTCGACCTCGGCCTGCCCGACCTCGACGGCCTCGAGGTCTGCCGTCGCCTGCGCTCGAGCGGGAATAGCGTGCCGGTTTTGATGCTCACCGCGCGCGCGGCGGTCTCGGAGCGGGTCGAAGGTCTCGACGCCGGTGCCGATGACTACCTGGTGAAGCCGTTCGCGCTCGACGAGCTGCTGGCGCGCCTGCGCGCCTTCGAGCGACGCGCCCCACAAGGTGGACAGACGCACGGCACCCTCCGCTTCGCCGATGTCGTCCTCGACCGCGACGCGATGACCTGCCGCCGAGGCGACCGGACGATCCCGCTGTCGCGCACCGAGTACCAGCTGCTCGAGCTCTTCCTCTCCAACCCCAAGCGGGTGCTGAGCCGCGACGTCATCTTCGACAAGGTGTGGGGCTACGACTTCGGTCCCGACTCCAACTCGCTCGACGTCTATATCGGATACCTCCGCCGGAAGCTCGAGGCGAGCGGCGAGCCGCGGATCATTCACACCATGCGTGGCGTCGGCTACGTGCTGAGGGAGTCATGACCTTTCGACTACGCGTGACCATCCTCACGGCCGCAGCCGTCGCCGTCGCCGCGATCGCCGCCGGCGCGCTGATGTACCTCATGGTCCAGCAGCAGATCCAGACCGCCTTCGACGACACGCTGAGGACCACCGCGAACTCGGCACGCATCGGCGGCCCGCGCCCCGACGAGCGCTTCGGTGGACGCGGCGGCGGGCAGGTGTTCCTCTCCGGCCGGGCCGACATCTTCGCCCAGATCGTGGACACCACCGGAAGCGTGGTCGGCGTGGATGCGCAGGCCGGTCAGCAGCCAGAGCTCATCACGAGCGCGGTGCTCGCCGTCGCGAACGGCAAGAGCGCGGACGGCTGGGCCGACGTCACGACGGCGACAGGACGGTGGCGCGTCTATGCGGTGCAGTTCTCGCCCGGCCGCGCGCTCGAGGTCGCGCGGCCGCTCGGTGAGATCGACGCGGCGCTCGCAAGCACACGTTTCGCACTCCTCGGTCTCGCGATCGGCGCCGCGCTGTTCGCGGCGCTGCTGGGAGCGCTCATCGGCAACGCCGCGCTCGCACCGATCCGCCGGCTGAGCGCGACGGTGAAGGAGGTGACGCGCACCCGCGACCTGTCCCGCCGCGTCGCGATGACGGGGAGCGACGAGATCGCGCATCTCGCGGGCTCGTTCGACGGCATGCTCACCGCGCTCGAGGTCTCTCTGCGCCAGCAGCGACAGCTCGTCGCCGACGCCTCGCACGAGCTGCGCACGCCGCTCACGAGCCTGCGCACGAATCTCGAGCTGCTCGCGCGCGGACAGCCGACCGATCCCGCGGAGCGCCAGCAGGTGCTGGTCGAGCTCGTGGGTCAGATCGAACGGCTGTCGACGCTCGTCGCCGACCTCATCGACCTGGCCCGCGACGAAGAGGCGACACTTCCGATCGAGGACGTGCGGCTCGACCAGGTCGTCGCCGACGCGATCACCGACGTGCGCGGCCGCTACCCGCGCGTGCGCTTCGACGCCATTCTTGAAGAGACCACGGTGCGCGGCGTCCGTCCGCGGATCGCGCGCGCGGTCACCAATCTCCTCGACAACGCCGGGAAGTGGAGTCCCGCGGGCGGCGTGGTCGAGGTCACCGCTCAGCGCGGCGAGGTGAGCGTGCGGGACCACGGTCCCGGCGTCGCGCCTGAGGACGCGCCGCGCGTGTTCGACCGCTTCTGGCGCGCGAGCAACGCGCGCTCGCTGCCGGGGTCGGGTCTCGGCCTATCGATCGTGAAACAGGTCGCGGAGTCGCACGGCGGCTCGGTGACACTCGAGCAAGCGACGGGCGGAGGCGCGCGTTTCAGGCTGAAGTTGGCGGCAAGCTCCTAAGCGGACTGCGAGAACAGCCCGGCGCTCCTCTCGCTCGCGGCTGGCTACGCCGGCCCGCCCATCACCTCGCGTGTTAGGTTCGGGCCGACTGTGCGCAGATGCTCGCTCGAGGAGCGCCGGTCCGTTCTCGCAGCCCGTTGTCTTAACCGCATCTCATGCTTGCGCGGCCCGATGGTGTTCCCCTATTCGCATGGATCGATCACCGCGGAAGTCGAACCCGCTCATCACCTCCACCCTGGCGCTCCGCGTGCTCGCGTCTGCCATCACGCTCACGAGCCTCGGCGGCATGACGATCTTCGCGAGCGAGAACCTGCACGCCTCCAACGCGCCGCTTCAGCCCGCTGCCGTCGCGGCCGCGACACCCACGCCGACGCCGGCACCGACGACGGTCACGACCAGACGCACCACGACGCGGCAGTCGGTGACCAGCACCAGCACCACGGCGATCACGCATACGAAGCAGTCCTGACACCGCCGTGAACCTGAGCACCGATCTCATCTGGATCCTCGCGCGTTCTACGGGAACAGCGTCGCTCGTCGCGCTCATCCTGTCAGTGCTGACCGGCATCGCGCTGCGCACCGGCACGTTCGCATGGCTCTCGCACAACCGCGGCGTGCGCGTGGTCCACGGCTTCCTCACGGTGCTCTGGATCCCGCTCGGGCTCGCGCACGTCATCGCGCTGCTCTTCGACCGCTACGCGCAGGTCGGGCTCATCGACCTCGTCATCCCGTTCGGTGTCCCGTACGGACGTCTCGCGATCGGTCTCGGCACGATCTCGGCAGAGCTCATCGTGGTCGTGCTGGTCTCGACCTGGATGCGCTCGTCCCTGACGCTCGGACAATGGCAGTGGTTCCACCGTCTCTCGTATGTCGCCTTCGTCGCGGCATTCGCGCATGGCGTCATGTCGGGGACGGATCTCGCGAACCCGCTCGTGGCTTCTCTCGCCTGGGTCACCGCGGCCGCGGTCGCCGTGGTCGCGCTGCGGCGCGTGATGCGGACCCGGATCGCCGCCTAGAGAGCGGTATTCCGGCCCCGGCCTAGCTCACGTGGCGCCGTGCGCTGCGCCCGGCGCGGTACAGGTTCACCACGACGAGCGCGAGAACAAGGACGAGGAGGATCCAACCCGCGTTGTCTTGCAGGGTCTGGTTGCTCGACGACGCCACGACCCAGGTGATCCCAAGCACGACGATCGCGCCCACCGCGAGTTGCCCATCATCGACGAGCAGCCCGTACGTGTTGTCCCAGATCCCCCGAAGCACGCTAGACATTCCGCGCCTGGACGTGCACACCTTCCGGTACGAGGCTGCGCAGCAGCCGCGCGGAGATCCAGCTCGCGGCCAGGAACGCGGCGAGGATGATCGGGATCGACGCCGCGTCACCCGGCCAATGGGCGCCAACGCCCTCGCCGAACCAGAACACACCGAACGAACACAGCATCGCGCCGACCCCGAACTTCATCCAGTTCTCGGGCACCGCGGTGAGAGGCTGGCGCAGGGCCGCGGCGAGAGCGATGACGACCACGCCAGCCGCGACGGCGCCGAGGATCGCGGCGCTCATCGCGCTCGCGCCCTTGGCGCCGAACGCGATCACGATGAACGCGACCTCGATCCCTTCGAGGAGCACCGCTTTGTATGCGACGATCGTGCCGACCCAATCCCACGCTGTCCGCTTTAGACCCTGGGCCTTCAGATCGGCGACCTCCCGCCGGTAGATCTCATCCTCATCGTGCAGCGCGACGATGCCGGCGAAACGCAGCACCGCCTTGCGCAGCCAGCGCAGGCCGAAGAGGAGCAGCAGCGTGCCGACGAACTCAAGCAGCAGGTGCTCGGGCACGACCGTGACCAGCGCGACCCCGAATACCGCGACGATCGCCGCGAGCGTCAGCGCCGCCAGGACGGAACCCACCAGCGGTGCGCGCCAGCCGCGCGTGATGCCCACCGCGAGCACGATCGTGGTCGCCTCGACGAACTCGACCGCGCTCGCCACGAACGCAGGCGTTGCCGCGATCGCGAGCGTCGTGAGATCCACTACTCGCGCACCGAGGCCTGGCTTTGCGGCGCGCGATCAGCCATCGAGTGACGCGTCGAGGATGTTCAGCCCTTCCTCCAGCTGATCGTCCGTGATCGTGAGCGGGACGAGCGTGCGGATGACATTGCTGAAGAGGCCGGCGCGGAGGAGCAGCAGACCCCGCTCGCACGCGCGCTTGATGGTCACGTCGACGATCTCCGGCGCGGGCTTCTTCGTCGCGCGGTCCCGCACGAGCTCGACCGCCTGCATCGCGCCGATGCCGCGAATGTCACCGATGGTCGCGCTGCGCGCCGCCATGGCGTCGAACCGACGGCGGAGTGTCGCACCGATCTCCATCGCCCTGGCCGCGAGACCATCGCGCTCGATGACCTCGATCGTCTTGATCGCCGCCACGCACGCGACCGGGTGACCGCCGAACGTGGTGCCGAGCGTGCCGGGACCGAGCGCATCGAATAGCTCCGCGCGGCCGGTGACCGCACCGATCGGGAAGCCGGCGCCCAGCGACTTGGATGTGACCAGCAGGTCGGGCGTTACCCCCGCGTGCTCGACGGCGAACATGCGACCGGTGCGAGCCATCCCGGTCTGGATCTCGTCGGCGATGAAGAGGATGTCGTGGCGGCGGCAGATCGCCGCGATGCGCTTTAGGAATCGCGACGGCGCGACGACGAAGCCGCCCTCGCCCTGGATCGGCTCGATGATCACGGCGGCGACGTGCTCCGGAGCAAGATTGGTCTCGAGCGCCTGCTCGAAGAGGCGCACGTGGAGCTCGACCAGCTCCTCCTCGCTGAGGTTCGCGAGCGGGCGGTAGAGATACGGGTACGGCAGGTGCGCGATGTTCGGGGTCGTCGTCCGCAGGAAAGGCATGCGCGAGCTCTTCGTCTTGCCGGTGGCGGTCATCGCCGCGTAGGTGCGGCCATGGAATGAGTTTTGGAACGCGATGATCCACTCGCGGCCGGTAGCGACGCGCGCGATCTTCATCGCGTTCTCGACCGCCTCCGCCCCGCTATTCGCGAACACGCTCTTCGTGGCGACGGTCGAACCCTCAGCGCGCGGGAAGATCCGGTCAAGCTCCTGCGCGAGGCGCACGTACGGCTCGTAGGTCACGACCTGCGCTGAGACGTGGGCGTAGCGCTCGAGCTGTTCGCGCACCGCCGCGAGCACATCCGGATGCTGATGACCGAGGTTGAGCGCACCGATACCCGCGATGAAATCGAGGTACCGCCTGCCTTCGGGATCCCAGATTTCCGCTCCGGATGCGCGCGCCACCACGACGGGCGTTCCGACGCTGAGTCCCCTGGGCACGTACTGGTCTCGAAGCCGCCGGACCTCGGCGCTTGACAGCCCGGTCGTGCTTTCCGTCAGCGTGCTCACTCCACGTCCCCCTTCGTGTGCCCCTCGATGCGGGAACTGTAATGTGACGACCCGCCTCGCGGGTCAGGAGGTAGCGTGCTCGACTGGCTGAGCCTCGACGGCAAGAAACTCCTCGTGACGCGCGTGCTGCGCACGTTCGCCTATGGCTATCTCACGGTGGTCCTCGGGGTGTATCTCGAGCAGCTGGGCATGGACGCGACGCAGATCGGCCTCATCCTCACGGCGGCGATCGCTGGTTCCGCCCTCATGACCGTGTTCTGGTCGATCGTGGCCGATCGATACGGGCGCCGCCGGACCGTCGCGACCATGGCCGCGCTCATGGCGATCGGTGGTCTGCTCTTTGCGACGGGCAGCGGCTTCGTGCCGCTGCTGATCGGCGCGTTCACCGGCACGATCAGCGCGACAAGCTCGGAGGTCGGGATCTTCCAGACCGTCGAGCAGGCGATCCTGCCGCAGACCGCGCCCAATGAGCGGCGCACCTGGCTCTTCGCGATCTACAACACCGTCGCGAACTTCGCCGGCGCGTTCGGGTCGCTCGCGGCCGCGTCGATCGTCTTCTTCACCTCACTCGGCCTTGAGGGCGCCGACGCGTACCGGCCGTTCTTCGTTATCTATGCCCTCATCGGCCTGGCGAACATCGCGATCTTCCTGACGCTCTCCGACAAGGTCGAGCTCGCGAAGATCGAAGGCCAGCGGCGCTTCCTCGGCATCCGCCGCTCAGGCGGGACCGTGGTGAAGCTGTCGATGCTGTTCGGACTCGACGCCTTCGCGGGCGGCTTCGTCGTGCTCTCGCTCGTCGCGTACTGGTTCCACCTTCGTTGGGGCCTCGCGCCTCAGGCGCTCGCGTCGCTCTTCTTCTGGGTCAACATCCTGTCCGGCGCTTCGCTCCTCGCGGCCGGATGGCTCGCGCAGCGCATCGGGCTGCTGAACACGATGGTCTTCACGCACATACCGTCGAGCCTTCTGCTGGTGCTCGTTCCATTGATGCCGACCGCGGGGCTCGCGGTGGCGGCATTCCTCGCGCGGATGAGCATCTCGCAGATGGACGTGCCGACCCGGCAGTCGTACACGATGGCGATCGTCGACCCAGAAGAGCGCACGGCGACCGCCGGCATCACCAACGTCGCAAGGACAACGGCCGCCGCGATCTCGCCGGCGCTCGTGGGAGTCGCATTCTCGGCCGGAGCGCTCGGGCTGCCCTTCTTCATCGCCGGCGCGCTCAAGATCCTGTACGACGGCCTCATCTACGTGACTTTCCGCGGCGTGCACCCGCCCGAGGAGGCCGCGCGTCGCCGACGCTAGTTCCCGGCCATGCGTGCGATAATGAATACATGATCAAGCGACCAGCAGCCGCGGCGCTTGTGAGGCGAGCGAGGCACAGCGCCGGATTGACGCAGCGGGCTCTTGCGCGCCACAGCAAGATCCCGCAGCCGACGATCGCCGCGATCGAAAGCGGTCGGCAAGACCCACGGTTCGGGACCCTCCTCGCGTTGGTGCAGGGCTGCGGCCGAGAAGTCACGAGCGTGCCCCGGCCAGGCGAAGGTGTCGATCGCACTCAGATCCGCGAGCTTCTTCGTCTGACCCCGGGTCAGCGGTTGCGGTCGGCCGCCGAGGACGCGCGTGGGCTCGAGCGCCTCCTGCGCTCGACGAAGAGATGAAAGACCGCGGCTTCGACCCGGTCGCAGCGCTGCAGATCCTTGTCGCGCACGACGTTGACTTCGTTGTCATCGGTGGCATCGCGGGACGCCTCTGGGGATCACCAACGGTGACGCGTGACCTCGACATTTGCTACGGGCGCACGCCGGCGAACCTGGAGCGGCTCGCGGCGGCTTTGAAAAAGATGCGCGTAAAGCTACGCGGGGTGAGCGACGATGTTCCCTTCCTGCTGGACGCACGCACGCTTGCGGCCGGTGACAGCTTCACATTCAAGAGCGATGTCGGCGATGTGGACTGTCTCGGCACACCGACTGGAACCGGCGGCTACAACGATCTGCGGGCAAGTGCTGAGCGAATGGATGTGGACGGTCTGAAGGTATGGGTCACTTCGCTTGCCGATCTCATTGAGATGAAGCGCGCTGCCGGGCGTCCGAAGGACCGGGTGGAGCTCGAGATCCTGGGTGCTGTCCGCGACGAGCG
>JBDUCG010000066.1:0-8160 GCA_040003565.1 Chloroflexota bacterium
TCGCTCATCGCCGGCGCGATCGGCGGTCCGATCTACTGGCTCTGGCTCGGTCGACAGCTGCGCCGCGACGCGTAGCGCGTGGGAACGCTCGTGCGGCTCGCGTTCCTGGCCGCCGGGATCCTCGCCGTCGTCCTGCTCTCGCGCGACTGCGTGCCCTCGCGCGTCGTCTTTCCATCGCCGAGTGCGACGATCAGCGTCTCCCCGACACGATCGGTGACACCGCCGCCGTCCGCCACGCGCACGGCAACGAGCACGCCGCAGTCGACGTTCACGCTCACCGTCACCGACGCGGAGCTCACGAAGGCAGCGGCGTCGTCGTTCCCGCAAACGGTGAGCGGCGTCACCGTGCGCGATCCGGTCGTGCGCACCACCACCAGCGGCGTCCGGCTCACCGCGAGCGCGCGCGTGTTCTTCGGCACGACGGAGTTCGTCATTACCGGAACGCCCTACGCGAGCGACGGGCACGTTGCCGTGCGGGTGGACTCGGTCACGCTGGGTGGCCTCGGGCTACCGGACTCGGTGCGGACCTCGGCGGCTGCTTCCGTGGAGAGCGCGATCGCTCGCCTCGTGCCATCGAATGTGAACGTTCAGACGGTGTCGCTGGCGGACGGCAGCGTGACGATCGAGGGCATGACGCGCCGTTAGCGCGCGAGCGGGTCGACGATCCTTCCGAAGAGCTTCGCCTCCCAGTGGACGTGCGGGCCGGTGGTCACGCCGGTCATGCCGATGAGCGCGATCGGCTGGCCGCGGACGACACGCTGTCCGACGCTCACCAGCGAGCTGGACGCGTGATAGAAGCAGCTCTCGAGACCGCCGCCATGCGCGACGCATACGCCGTTGCCGCCGAAGCTCTCCCACGCGACCTTGGTGACGGTGCCGCCGTCGTCGGCGACGATGATCGAGCCGACCGGTGCCGCGACGTCGATCCCGGTGTGCGAGAACTGCACGAACTGCGCGACGTCGCCTGCGACCGGACGCACGCTCCGCAGCTCGGCGCCGTCGATGCGTGCAAGCCTCGACTCCGCGTCAGGGTCCGTAACCAGGTTCCACTCGTCGTCGGACCACGTGCCGCATCGATAGAGCTCGAGGCGGGTCGTGTCGAGCCTTTCGCGACTGACGCCGGTGAAGTACCTGCCGTCCGGACTGAACACGCGCGCGCCGACGAGGTTCGGCAGCGTCGCGGCGGGTCGATCCTGCGGCGCGCCCCACACCGTGAACTTCTCGAAGCGATCGCCGCCGGGGATGGTGGACGAGATCCTGCCGACGAGAAGCGAGCGGCCGTCCGCGGTCCACGATGCGATCGGACCGCTGTAGCGGCTGAGCGGCGTGCTTTCCTTGCCGCCGTCGGGTCCGATCAGCTCGAGCCTGGTCGAGTAGCGCACCAGCAGCGTGCTGCCCGTCGGCGACCATTCCGTGTACGTCGCGCCCGGTGCATCGAGCAGCTCGAGCGACGCGTCAGCCGTCTTCCCGATGTAGCGCAGGGTCGTGCCGTCGTAGCCGTAGCGCGTCAGCGTGAAGCGCGTTCCGTCCGCGCTCCAGTACACGTCGTCCAACGGGTACGCGGGCTCGAAGTCCTTGTCGAACCGCGCGACCGTACGTGTCTCGCCGTTCGACCACTCCCGGATGTCCCGCTTGTAGATGTAGAGGAGCTTGTCGCCGACCCAGCGGACCTCCGGGATCGACATCAGCAGCTTGGCCTCGACTTTTCCATTCCGCACGACGCGCAGGTCCTCATCGCGCGGCCAGTACGAAAGGTAGGCGCCGGTGCCCGACCACTCCGGCCGTATGCCGAACCCGACCGGCGACAGTGCTCCGGTGCGGATGTCGACGGTGTAGATGACCTCGTCTTCCTTCCAGCCCACCGGGGACGTCGCGGAGGGAGTCCGCTGGCCCGCGGTGACCGCGAGCGTCTTGTTGTCGGGCGACCACTTCGACTCGATGACGTTCTGGATGAGCGGGAGATCGATCCGGCCGGTGCAGTTCAGACCGGGTTCCCATGCGCCCGCCCGATCGTCGGGGACCTGTGTCGTGAGGCGCGGCTCCGCGGGCATCCACGCCCCAAGCACGAGGGACAGCACCGCGAACGCGAGCTTCGCTCTCACCCTCGAAATTCTAGGAGCCGGCCAATACCGAGCGAGCGTAATCTCGGCCAATGCGACGACATCGAGACGGCGAGATCAACGACCTGCTTCGCAACACGATCATCTGGGTCGTCGTGCTGGTCTGGCTCGCGTGGAGCTACATCATCCAGACGCCGCCCGAGGGTCCGTACACGGACGGGCTGCGGAACGCGTTCCTCATCGCGCTCGCGATCGTGATCCCGGTCATCTCCGCCGTCGTCGTCCTCGCGTGGGTCGGTGCGCTCCGGGATCGCCAGCGACGCCAGCAGTGAATTGGCGAGTCGCGATGGCGTATCAACGAAACCACCGATCCGCGCTGCCGCCGCGCTTTTTGCCCGTTTAACGCACACGAAGCCGCAGCCCGATGAACAGCGCGTGCGTGGGCGCTCGGTCGGCCGTAGTACGGTCATGCGATCGCTATTCGTTTCGGTCGTACACGCGTCAGACGGGCGGTATACCGCTCCTCAGGCGCAGGCTTCGCGGCGGTGGGGAAGAGGTCGGCCGTGCTTGTCCGGATCAGCATCAGCGCACTCGTTATCGCTGCGCTCGTGCCGATGGACGGCGTTCCGACGCTCGCGGCGCGCCTCGGCGCTCTGACCGACCCAGCCGCGCTCCGCGCGAACGTCGTCGCGCGCGGTGAGTCACCGGGCGCCGCCGGCAGCGCGTCGACGGCGGTCACCGATCCATCGACGGTCACGTACATCGGATATCCGAGCGGGGCGGCGCGTCCCGGCGAGACGGTGACGATCCCTGTCGCGCTCCGCAACCAGGGCGCCCTCGCGTGGCTCGCATCCGGCGATGAGGCCGTGAAGCTCTCGTATCACCTCTACGACGCCGCGGGTCATGTCGTCGTGTGGGACGGCCTGCGCTCGATCCTGCCCGCCGAGCTTCCCGCGGGCGGCGGCGATGTGATCGCAATGACGCTGGCCGCACCCGCGCTCACCGGCACCTACACCGTGAGACCTGACCTCGTGCGCGACGGCCGCGGCTGGTTCTCGTCAGGGCCCGACGCCCCGGCGGGATCCTTCGCATTCAAGGTCACGACGGAACTCGACGCGGGCTACGGAACGACGACCGCTCCCGCGGCGATCGTTCCTGGCGGCGAGGTGCCCGTCGACGTGCACGTCACCAACACCGGTCTCGAGAGCTGGTCAGCCGGCGGCAGCACACCGGTGCGTCTCGGCTACCACTGGCTCGATGGAAATGGCAAGGCCGTCGTGTGGGACGGCGCACGTGTGGCGCTCGTGCGTGATGTCGCGCCGGGGCGCGGGGTGTCGTTCTCCGTCAACGTGCGCGCCCCGGATCACGACGGCGACTACGTCCTGGTGTGGGACATGGTCCAGGACGGCGGCATCGGTTGGTTCTCGGGTCACGCGGTGCCGCCGAAGCGCGAGATCGTCTCGGTCTGGCAGGGCGTGACCTTCTACGGGAAGGGCTGGGGCCACGGCATCGGCCTTTCGCAGTGGGGCGCGCAGGGCTGGGCCGAGGGCGCCGTCGGGCCGCGGCTCAAAGGCGAGCAGATCGTGGCGAAGTACTTCCCCGGCGCGCAGCTCGCGACGCAGCCGATCACGCAGCCGTTCCGCGTGCTTCTCTCCGCTCCGTCCACCGGATGCGTCGGGCGGACGATCGCGAGCGTCGCGGTCATGCGATCTGAGGGCGGCATGCGTCTCGTGAACAACGCGGATCCCACCATCGTCTACACCGAGACCGCGCCGAACGAACCGCTGCGCTTGTGGAGCGAGGGCGGCTCGCTCGTCGTGCGGAACGAAAAGTCGCGCGAGATCGTGTTCTCCGCGGCGGACACGGTCATGGTCATGCCGAAGCAGTCCTGGGATCCGATCTTCATCGATCAGAAGGATCTCGGCTACCGGGGCAACCTCCAGGTCGGTCTGCGCGAGGAAGGCAACATTCGCGTCGTGAACTTCGTGACGTCCGACGACTACATGCGCGGCGCCCTCCCGGGCGAGATGCCCTCGCACTGGGAGATGGAGGCGCTCAGGGCGCAGGCGATCGCCGCGCGCACCTATGCGGCGTGGCGCCAGTCGACCGCGGGCGACCGGACGTGGGACGTGCGCGACGACACCGCGGACCAGTGCTACGGCGGCCACGCGTTCGAGAGCCCACGGACGACCGCGGCCGTCGACTCGACCGCTTCGCTGATCCTCATCTACGACGGTAAGCCGATCCGCGCGCTGTATTCGTCGGCGAGCGGCGGCATCAGCGAGAACGTCGGTTGCGTCCTCGACGCCGCGAAGGTCGGCGACACCTGGCAGTGCACGCAGGGCTGGCCGTATCTACAGGTGACCGATGACCCGGCCGAGGCGGCCGCTTACGACAAGCGCGGCGGGATGCCGCACACCCTCTGGTCGCAGTGGTTCAGCGGCGCCGAGATCCGCAAGCAGATCATCGAGGACTACGGGACCGACATCGGCAGCTTCGTGTCGCTGGAATTCAACGAGAGCCCGGGTGGCCGTCCGATATCGGTGCGCGTCCGCGGGACCGCTGCCGCACTCGACCTCAAGGGCGACAAATTCCTGCGCACGACGCTCGGCCTGAAGAGCACGCTGGTCCACACGACGCCCTTCTAGCCCGGCCGCTCGCTTGGTCCCTCGCCTGCTCTCTTAAGAACTGGCTAAGACGCAATCTTCCGACCGCATACTCGGTAGTAGTCGTATGGCGAACTCTGCGCGGGCGGGTCTGGCGCTGTCGTTCGCGGCGGCGCTCGTGGTCGGGGCCTGCGGGGCGATCGGCGGATCCGGTCCCGGCGCGTCGCTCTGCCCGCCCGCGGCGCTCGAATCGGTCGCCGTCGAGACCAGGACGAGCACGCCCGTCACGTACGCGGTTCTGATCGACCGCGCCTACACCGGCGACGCGAAGCGCTCTCCTTCTTATCCGTGGCCACAGCTTCCACGGACGGCGCTCGAGACGGTCGCGGCTGCCCTCCCGATGCTGGGCCTGCGGCCCGGTGATGCCGTGGTGGGCGCCTGGATCAGCCACAACTCGAACGACACGAGCGAGATCTTCCTTCCGTTCAGCCAGGTGAGGCGCGCGTCGGCCCCCGACCTTCCGCCCGCACCCGCTGCCCCCAAGCTGCCGGTGAACAAGCTCGAGTGCAACGAGTACGCCACGAACGTGAAGACGTTCAACGAGTCCGCGAAGGTCTGGCGAGCGCAGGTGACCGAGCTCCAGCAGAAGGCGATCGATGAGGATCAGCGGAACGTCACCACCTTCGTGACCGCGACGTCCGCGGCGATCCGTGGCGCCGCACCGGCGCAGGATCCCGTCGGGACCGACATCTACGGCAGCCTCGCGGTGGCCTCCGGTGTGTTCACCGCGAACCCCGGCGCACACAAGCTCGTCCTCTTCTCGGACATGACCGACACGATCGGCAATCCGGTGCGACCCGACCTTGCGCAGAGCGATGTGGTGGTCGCCCTCTATCACCGCGACGACGCGAACGATCAGGGCAAGGGACAGAAGGACTGGGAGACCACGTTCAAGTCACTCGGCGCTCGGCCTCCGGTCTTCCTCGCCTGGGCTGCCACGACGGCGGACAAGCTCGCCGAACAGCTGAAGGGAAGTGCGCGATGACGCTCGATCAGCTCCTCGACCTGTTGCAGCCGATCCTCGACCGCTGGCCGGTGGTGTTGCTGGCGCTCGTCCTCATCACGCTTCTCGGCAACCCCGCTCGGAACCTCATCGGCGCGCTCGCGGTGATGCTGCGCGTTCCGGCGCAGTTCACGCGCAGCGACATCGATCCCGCACTTCGTCGCGTCTCGCCGACCGCACCGAACCGGTTTCTGCGGAATCTGCGCGGGTACTTCGGTCCCGTGCTGGATCGGCCCGCGCGCAGTCTTGGCCGTGGCGTCGTCGGGCTCTTCGCGACGGCGACGAACGCGCCGCGCTGGCCGGTCGCGCCGATCACCGACGCGATCGTCGGCCTGGTCAGCCCCCTGGTCGACCAGGCCGCGACCCACGCCGAGAACGGGAGCGATCGCCTCGCGGCGCAGTCGCGCTCCGCCGCGTCCGAGCTTCGTGGGAGATCGGGCCGCTGGGCCGGATGGCGCGTCATCGGTGGCTTCCTCTTCTTCGGCGGCCTCTGCCTGTTCCTCTACGCGGACGCGGCGCTCTCGATCGCGAGCCACGAGAAGGCGATCGGCGCTCCGGTGGCCTTCCTGCCGGACTGGTTCCGGGAGATCACGCTGGCGTACGCGATCGCGTCATTCGTCGGCGCGCTCATGCTCGGCCTGGTGTTCTTCGATCTCATCGGGATGACGCATCTGGGGCCATGGGACGACCTCGATGAGGAGCCTCGCCGCTGGCTGACGCGCATCGCCGCGGGCCTCGCGGTGTCCTTCCTCCTTCTCGCGCTGTTCCTCGCGCTCTGGCGCGCGTCCGTGATCGTGCCGTCGTTCATGTCGGCGGATGTCGCGGACAAGCTCCTCGGCATCGCGCTCACCGCCCCGATCCCGTTGATGCTCCTCGCGACCGCGCTCATCGCGTGGGGCGCCATCGCGATGCCCTGGCTCGCGTGGATCCTCGTCGTCGGAGCGCTCGCGCTCGCCATGCTGCTCGTCGCGCTCGTGCTGCGGGCGGTGAGCCGCGCGCTGCCGCCGGCCGCAGTGCTGCTGGGCGGACTGCTCCGGATCCTCGGCGTCATCGCGCTCGGCGCGGTGATCGGGTTCCTCGGGCTCGCCGCGATCGCGTATCTCGCGGTGAGTGTCGTCGCGGTCGGCACCGTGCTTGTGCTCGGCGTGGCCGGTCTCGCGCTCTGGATCGCCGGCTGGTTCGTCGCCGAGGCCCTGGTCTACGGGGTGCGGCTGCTCGCTCGGATCACCGACGCTCTCGCGATCGTGCTCCAGCGCGTGATCGACGTGCTCATGACACCCGGAAAAGCGATCTGGAACTGGATCGCGAGCTTCGATCGAGCGCGCGCGATGCGTATCCAGCCGATCACCGTGGCCGAGACGCGGGTCATGCGTGTGGCGCCGGCTGAGGATGACATCGCCTTGGAGGCCGCTGTTCGGTAGTCGGCTCGGTCGCCGTCAGCTGAGCGCCACAGCGATATCTCGCGGCCCGATCGCCGGGAACCGCGCTCGACCGAGTTCTCGCGAACTTCCTATGCTGGAGCTCCCCACACCGTAATGAGAGGAGCCGCTTGGCCGCCGTGAAGCGCTATTGAGGGAACCGAGAACGACGAAGTCGTTCCGCGATGCTGGAGACCGCATCGTCCGTCAGGAGTCGGTGTTACCCCCGTCGGTCAACCGGCTGCTTGGCGCACCTGCCCCCGCCGCTCGCCGAAGCAGCAGCGACGCCGACGCGTGGGATGTTCGGCTCACGGCTCTCGCGACCCTCGCGCAGTACGACGCCGTGGCGTGCGTCACCGACGGCGCGGATGGGCCGGCCGCTTACAACCTGGCCTCCGATCCGGTGACCGATCCTGCGATCCGGGCCGCGGTCGATGAGGCGGCGCGGACAGCGGTCACGAGCCAGCTTCGCGTATCGCTGCGGCTCGCCGATGGGCGCGTCGCCAGCGCGGCCCTCGTGACACCGCTCGCGCCGAGCGACACGTTCACCGGGGCGCTGGTCGTACTGCGTGTCGGCCGTCCGTTCGCGGCGGTCGATGCCTACACGGCGGTCGGCATCGCCGAGATCGTGTCGCTCGAGCTGGAGCGCGGGCTGGCGGCCCGGAGTGAGGCGACCGATCGACGTGATGCGCTCGTACTCTACGAGCTCGCGCGTTGCGCGCTGTTCATCGAGGATCTCGACGAGACGCTCCAGGCGATCGCGATGTTGATCGCGAGGACGCTTGACCATGACGCCGCGCAGGTGTGGATCCGCCATGCGGACCGGTCGCTCCGCCGTCATGCCGCGTATCCAGTGGATCAATCGGCATCGCCGGTCCTGTGGGAGAACACACACGACGCCCTGTTCGGAGCGCTGCACGACCGTCGTCTGGTCCGCGCCAGCAGCGCGAGCGTTCCGTGGATGCCCTCGAACACGAAAGAGGTCCTCGTCGTCCCGCTGCGCGGCGAACCGC
>JBDUCG010000067.1:0-8067 GCA_040003565.1 Chloroflexota bacterium
CCGAGGCGCGTCTCGAGGAAGCGCGCGGGCTCGTCGACTCCGACGACGGCGACCTGCGCGACATCGCGCGCGAGGATCTCGCGACCGCGTCGCGGCAGGTCGACGAGTCGCTCGCAAAGCTCCGCACCCAGCTCGTGCCGCGCGATCCGCTCGACGAGAAGAACGTGATCATCGAGATCCGCGCCGGCGAGGGAGGGGAAGAGGCCGCGCTCTTCGCCCTCGATCTCTATCGGATGTATCTGCGCTACGCCGAGCGCCACCGCTACAAGGTCGAGGAGCTGTCGCGCAGCGACTCGGAGAAGGGCGGCGTCAAGGAGGTCATCTTCCGCATCGCCGGGAAAGGCGCGTACAGCAAGCTCAAGTTCGAGTCCGGCGTGCACCGCGTGCAGCGCGTGCCCGAGACCGAAGCGCAGGGTCGCATCCACACCTCCACCGCGACGGTCGCCGTACTCCCCGAGGCCGAGGAGATCGACATCCAGATCCCCGAGACCGATCTCAAGATCGACGTGTACCGCGCCGGCGGCAAAGGCGGCCAGGGCGTGAACACGACCGACTCCGCGGTGCGGATCACGCACATTCCGACGGGGGAAGTGGTGACGTGCCAGGACGAACGGTCGCAGCTGAAGAACCGGGCCAAGGCGATGACCGTGCTGCGCGCGCGTCTGCTCGCCCGCGAGCAGGAGCGGCGCGAGCTCGAGACCGGAACGGCCCGCCGCGCGCAGATCGGCCACGGTGAGCGCTCCGAGAAGATGCGCACGTACAACTTCCCGCAGGACCGGCTCACCGACAAACGGCTCGGATACAACCTCTCGAATCTCGAGCGGCGCATGGACGGCGACATCGACGACCTCATCGAGGCGCTTGCGCAGCAGGACGAGGCCGAGCGCCTTTCGAGCCTCGAGGACGACACCGACTGATCGACCTCCGGGTCCGCGGCGGAACGGTCGTGACCGCGCGCGGGAGCACGCGCGCGGATGTTGGCGTGGAGGACGGGCGCATCGTCGCGATCGGTGACCTGCCGCGCGCCGCGCGTGAGATCGATGCGACGGGAAAGCTCGTGCTGCCCGGCTGCGTGGATCTGCACACGCATCTCGCGAGCACGCCCACCTTCACGCCGCTCGATGACTTCGCGCACGGCACGCGCGCCGCGATCGCGGGCGGCGTCACGACGGTGTGCTCGATGGTCTGTCAGGAGGGCACGCTCCGGGCGGGGATCGAGCGCGGTCTGCGCGACGCCGCGGCCTCGCTCGCGGACTTCGCGTTTCACATCGTCGTCACCGATCCGAGCGACGCCGCGACGAGTGAGCTGCCGTCGCTCGCTCGTGATGGGCACGCGGGACTCAAGGTGTTCATGGTCGCGCCGCGCTTCGACGAGCGCATCACCGACTACGTCCGCCTGCTGCGCTCCGCGGCCGCCGCCGGGATGCTCGTCGCTATTCACGCCGAGGACCACCAGACCGTCGCGCGCGCGACCGCCGAGCTGCACGCCGCCGGTCACGACGGCGTGCGGCACTTCCCCGAGAGCCGACCGGTGGAGGCCGAGGTCGTGGCCCTGCGTTCGGCGGCGGAGCTCGCGTCGAAGACCGGCGCGTCGATGTATTTCGTGCATCTGTCGTCGCGCGGCGCGCTCGCAGCGCTTGCCGAGGCGAAGGCGCGCGGCCTGCCCGTCTTCGGCGAGACGCGGCCCCTCTACCTCTATCTCACGCGCGAGCGCTTCGAGCGGCCGGACGCCGCGCTTTGGGTCGGACAGCCGCCGCTGCGCGAGCAGGACGATGTCGACGCGATGTGGGAGGCCCTCGGGAGCGGTCTCGTCGACACGGTCGGCACCGACCATTACCCGCATCACCGCGATGCGAAGCTCGCGCCGGGTCTGGCGTTCGACCGCGTTCCACCCGGAGTCGCGAATCTGGAGACGCTTCTGCCGATGCTGTACTCGGAGGGCGTGCGTAAGGGACGGCTCCGCGTGGAGCGGATGGTCGACGTGCTCGCGACGTCGCCCGCGCGCATCGCGGGTCTGCGCGGCAAGGGCGAGATCGCCGTGGGGGCCGACGCCGACATCGTGATCTTCGATCCCGAGCGGACGCGCACGATCCGCGCGAGCGAGATGCACTCCGCGTGCGACTACGACCCGTACGAGGGTTGGGAGGTCACGGGCTGGCCGACCCACACGCTCCTGCGCGGCGAGGTCGTGTACGAGAAGGGCGAGATCCACGGGCGGCCGGGCCAGGGCCGTCTGGTTGTGCGTCAAGCGACACATACGCCAGCGACCCGAACCGTGGAATGATGTGACGATCCCACATCGGAGGCCCTCTCATTCCTGACGCCATCGTTGCCGAAGGCCTGGTCAAGGTCTACCGCTCGCGCAAGAGCGAGGTCCGCGCGCTCGACGGCCTCGACCTCACCGTCGCGGAGGGCAGCGTCCTCGGGATGCTCGGGCCCAACGGCGCGGGCAAGACCACCGCGGTCCGCGTGTTCACGACGCTGCTGCGGCCCGACTCGGGGCACGCGACGGTCGGCGGATTCGACGTCGTGCGCCAGGCGCAGGAGATCCGGCACATCATGGGTCTCTCCGGTCAGTACGCGGCCGTCGACGAGAACCTCACCGGCCGCGAGAACCTCCAGCTCTTCGGTCGGCTCTATCAGCTCACCTGGGCCGAGGCGAGCCGGCGCGCCGCGGAGCTGCTCGAGCAGTTCGGGCTCGCCGATTCCGCCGATCGCGTCGTGAAGACCTATTCCGGCGGCATGCGCCGCCGGCTCGATCTGGCGAGCGCGCTCAGCGGCCGGCCGCAGATCCTGTTCCTCGACGAGCCGACGACCGGACTCGATCCGCGCGGTCGCCTGGGGATGTGGGACGTCATCCGCGGTCTGGTGCGTGAGGGAACGACGCTGCTCCTCACGACGCAGTATCTCGAGGAGGCCGACGAGCTGGCGAACACCATCGCCGTCGTCGACCACGGCCGGATCATCGCGCGCGGAACGGCCGACGAGCTGAAGGCGAAGGTCGGCGGCGAGCGGATCGAGGTCGTGGTCCACGATCGTGCGTTGATGCCGCGCGCCATCGAGCTTCTCATTCGCGCGACCGAGGGCGAGCACACGGTCGACGACCACATGCGTCGCATCACAGTCCCGGCGCGCGGCGGCGCCCGCAGCCTGGTGCAGGTGGTCCGCGATCTCGACGAGGCCGGGATCGCCATCGACGACATCGCACTGCGCCGGCCCACCCTCGACGACGTGTTCCTAACGCTGACCGGCCACGCGGCCGAGCTGGCGGCGGGCGGTCCGAACGGCGATGGCGCAGCGGCATCGGAGAAGAAGAAGTGACGACTGCAGCACGCACGCGCCTCACGAACGGCGGCCTGCGTCAGGAGATCAGCGACGGGCTGGTCATGACCTGGCGCAACCTCAAGCGCGTTCCACGGATCCCCGAGCTCTGGATCTTCGCGATCATGCAGTCGATCATGTTCGTGCTTCTGTTCGCATACGTGTTCGGAGGCGCGATCGCGATCCCGGGTGGCGGGTCGTACACCGAGTACCTGATGCCGGGTATCTTCGCTCAGACCATCGTGTTCGCGGCCGCGACCACGGCGATCACCCTGACGTATGACCTCAGCAAGGGGATCCTCGACCGGTTCCGATCCCTGCCGATGGCGCGCTCCGCCGTTCTCAGCGGACGCACGTTCGCGGATGTCGTCTACAACGGCGGGATCCTGATCGTGCTGATGCTCACCGGCCTCGCGGTCGGGTGGCGCGTGCACTCGGATGTCCTTTCATTCCTCGCCGGCGTCGGGTTGCTCCTGCTCTTCGCGTTCGCGATGGCGTGGATCGGCGTCTGGATGGGTCTGTCCCTGCAGACGCCCGAGGCGACCCAGCAACTCTCCTTCACCGTGCTCTTCCCGATCACGTTCCTCTCGAACGTCTTCGTGCCGACGCAAACGCTGCCGTCATGGCTTCGCCCTGTCGCGGAATGGAATCCGGTGAGCGCTCTCACGGCCGCGACGCGCCAGCTGTGGGGCAATCCGAACCCGTTCGCCGCATCGGGTCTGCCCGCTGAGCATCCCATCGAGCTCACCCTCATCTGGGTCGTCGTGCTGGTCGCGATCTTCGCGCCGCTCGGCGTGCTGAAATATCGCTCGATGAGCCGGTGACCGTGCCGACGTCGGTCACCGCCGAGCAGCTGGAGGCGCGGAACCGCGAGCGGCTCGGTCGCGCGGATTCGCTGCTGCGGCAGTTCGAGAGCTCGCACCCGCCGTTCACCAAGGATTCCGTCATCACCCCGCTCAACGACCTCCAGATCGAGCTGCACAACCTCGGCGGCGAGTGCGGCATCTACGTCGCGATGCATCCGGACCCGGCGGTCCAGCAGCTCGCGGAGAAGCTGCAGCGCGAAGGCGCCGAGCTCGTCCAGCGCCAGCTGCAGAGCCGGCCACTCTACGAGGCCCTGGGCGCGATCGACCCTTCGACGCTCGGTCCGGTCGAGCGCCGCTTCGTCGACATCGCGCGCATGGACATGCGACGCGCCGGCGTGGAGCTCGGCCCGGCCGAGCGCGACCGCGCCCGCGGCCTGCGCGCGGAGCTGACGAAGCTCGGGCAGGACCACGCGCGCTATATCCGCGAGGACACGCGCTTCGTCGCGCTGGAGGGGCCGCATGAGCTCGAGGGGCTGCCCGCGGATTACGTCGCGACGCACCAGCCCGGCCGCGATGGCGTGATCCGCGTAAGCACGAATCCGCCGGACCATCAGCCCTTCATGACCTACGCGCACAGCGATCGCGCGCGGAGGGCGCTGCAGACCGCCTATCTCGAGCGCGCGCCGCAGAACGTCGAGGTCCTCGCCGCGCTGACCCGCACGCGCCACGAGCTCGCGCGGCTTCTGGGGTATGCGACGTGGGCCCACTACAACGTCGAGGACCGCATGGTGGGAACGCCGGACACGCTCGAGCGCTTCTTCGCCGAGCTCGACGACGCGTCGGCCGACGCCGCGAAGGCCGAGCTCGCGATCCTGCTCGACGAGAAGCGCCTCGATCTTCCCGGCGCCACGACGGTCGGCGACTGGGAATGGACCTACTACCTGAACCGCGTGAAGGCCAAGCGCTTCCTCTTCGATGCGCAGGAGGTCCGCCCGTACCTCGAGTACGGCCGCGTGAGCCAGGCGATCCTCGAGCTGAACAGCGAGCTCTTCGGCATGACGTTCACGCCGGTCGTGCACGAGGAGCGCTGGCATCCGACGGTGCAGAGCTTCGACGTCACCATCGACGGCGAGCCGGTCGGTCGCATCTCGCTCGACATGCATCCGCGCGAGCGGAAGAACAAGTGGTTCTTCAACGCGCCGCTGCGGCTCGGCGTGGGTGGGAAGCAGGAGGGGCACGGCGTTCTCTGCTGCAACTTCCCTGATCCGACGACGCTGTCCGGGCCGGCGCTGATGGAGCACGCGCACGTCGTGACGTACTTCCACGAGTTCGGCCATCTCGTGCACGGCCTTGCGCGGCGCAACGTCCCCTTCGTCCGTCTGTCGCGGACCGAGGGCGACTTCATGGAGGCGCCGTCGACATTCCTCGAGGACTGGATCTTCGACCTCAAGGTGCTCACGCGTTTCGCGAAGCACGTCGACACCGGCGCGCCGATCCCGGCCGAGCTGGTCGAACGCCTGCGCGCGGCGCGCAACTTCGGTCGCGCGATCCGCACACGGCAGATGCTGATGCGCTCGCGGCTCTCGCTGGCGCTCCACGACGGCACGCGCCCCGGCGCGGATCCGCGGATCGTCGAGCGCGAGATCAACGAGCGCTACGGTCTGTTCGAGCGGATCCCCGACACGGCTTCGCCGGCGAGCTGGGAGCACATGAACACCGATGCATATTCGGCCGCGTACTACACGTACATCTGGTCGCAGGCCATCGCCGAAGACCTGCACACCGCGTTCGACGGGGACCTCATGAACACGGCCGTCTCACGCAGCTACCGGGACACGATCCTGGCGCCGGGCGGGACCAAGCCCGCAGAGCAGCTCGTGCGCGACTTCCTTGGTCGCCCGTACGATCTGCGCGCGTTCAAAGCGTGGGTCGCGGGCACAGCCTGATGAGAGTGAGGGTGTAGCGATGGAGAAGCTCCGCTACGACGAGGACAGCGCATTCACGCTCGCCGACGACGCCTCGACCGTCGCGCGCATCGTCCGGACCGTCAAACCTGACCGTCTGCGGGCGACTCGCTTCGGCGACTGGACCGCGGTCGAGGTCATCGGGCATCTCGCCGACGCGTCGGAGATCTTCGCCGAGCGCGTGCGTCGCTGTATCGAGGAGGACCGTCCCGCGCTCGCCTCGTTCGATCAGGACGCGCTCGCGGCCGAGCGGCGCAACGCCGAGCGCGACCCGATGGAGCTCTCTCGCCGGCTCAGCGCGGCGCACGCGTCGATCGTCCGGCTCCTGATGAAGGAGGACGTCCGCGGAAGTCCCGGCATCCACTCCGAGTACGGCGAGCTCGATGCGGGCCACTTCGGTGCGTACCAAGCGCGTCATGCCCATGAGCACGCCGCCGAGCTCGCTGCGCAGTTCCCGCCGACGAACTAGCCCTTCTAAGCCCTCTCGGAGTCCATGCACAGAGGCGGGCCAGAACTCAAGTCATACGCATGGCGTAATACGTACGCGTGAACGCCCAGCTCGCCGCCGCGATCGTGCCCCTGTCGCGAATGGACGCGGAGCGCCTTCTTCCGGAGCTCTCGGCGGGTCGCCAGACGCTCGAACGGCGCGTGCTCCGCGCGCGGTGCCTCAAGTACCTGGAGTCGTTCGATCTCGCGTGGGCCGAGCTGAGCGCCGTGCTGCCCCTGGTCAAGGAGCCCCTGCTCGTCGCCCGCGTCGCCGTGGATCTCCTGCACCTCTCCTATTACCTGGTGCGCCGCGACGACTCGGTCCGGTTCGCGGCCTTGGCCGAGCTGCCGGCGGCGGGGGACCCGCTGCTGCTCGCCGAGCTTCGACTTGGATCGTCGATCGTGCAGACCGCGTCGAACCAGGTGCGCGACGCCCTCGTCAACGCCCGGCGCGCCGCCGATGCGCTGGCCGTCGCGCCGCACGGGCGCTCACGCGACCTGGTCACGACGCGCGTGCAGCGCCAGCTCGCGCACCTGCTGTCGCACTCTGGGGACTACGTCGGCGCTGCCGCGGCGGCCGACGCGACGGTGCGGAACGCCGCGCGCGTCGGCGATCCAGCCGAGGTCGCCTGGGCGACGTACACGACCGGCTTCGTCGACTGGTTCGCCGGCCGTCTCGACGCGGCGGTGGACGAGTTCACCCGCGCGGAGCTCGGTCTCCGTCAGTACGGATCGTCAGTGTGGCGCCACACGCTCCTTTGCCTCGCGCGCGTGAAGCTCGAGCGTGGCGAGCTGAGCGAGGGCGAACGCCTTGCTCGCCAGAGCGCGACTGGCGCCACCGAGGACCACGGCCACATCGCGCTGCTGCGCGGCGAGGCCGAGGTCGCCGAGCTGATCCTCGGCCGCGCGCCGAAGGGCTTCCCTGAAGACGAGCAGTTCCGCGACTTTGTCAGGGCGATCGTGCATGGTCAGCGCGGCGATCCGCGCACCGCCGTGCGCATGCTCGACGACACCGCGCGCGAGTTCGAATCGAACGGGATGGATCACTGGGCGATCGGCGCCGCGGTCCACGCCGCGTACTGGCGCGAGACGGTCGTGCGCGGCGGCGGGACGTCGCGCGCCGGACCGATCGTTCGCGACATCGGCGCGCGTGGCGGCGAGGGATTCGCCTACTACCTGCCCGACGTTGCCGCCTGGCTCGGCCGCGCCGCGGAGCGCGACGGGCACGCGAACGCTCTGGCGCGCACCATGCGCGCGCGCGCCGAGGCGGCGCAGAAGCGCACGAAGACCGACGCCGGCGCCGCGGTCGGCGCTTCCGCGCTCGACGAGGCGACGTTCGGGCTGCGCAGCATGGGGCTCACGTGGCGCGAGATCGGGATCCTCCGCGAGATGGAGCAGCTCTCACGCGAGGGCAAGCGCCTCGATCGCGCCGCGCTCGCCGCGCGGCTGACGGTTTCGCCGAACACGCTGCGCGTCCACCTGACGCGTAT
>JBDUCG010000068.1:0-8015 GCA_040003565.1 Chloroflexota bacterium
GGCGTCGATGCCAGACACTGGCGCGGTGCGAGCCGACGATCTCATTTACCTCAGCCGCGAGCCGCTCAATGCGGAGACGCCGCTCGACCGGCAGCTCGGCGCGATCACCCCGGCGACGCGCCACTACGTCCGCGATCACTTCGCGATACCGCAGGCACCCGGGCGTCTCGCGATCGATGGCGCGGTGCGCACGCCGCTGCAGCTCGACATCGACGACATCCGATCGCTGCCGCGACGCGCGTTGGTGGTGACGCTCGAATGCGCCGGCAACGGCCGCGCGTTCCTCGACCCACCGGTCGGCGGCGAACAGTGGGGCACGGGCGCCGTCAGCACCGCGGAGTGGACCGGCGCCTCGCTCAAGGCGGTGCTCGAGATGGCGGAGCCGCTGTCGTCCGCGGTCGAGGTGCTCTGCGCCGGCGCGGACAGCGGCATCCCCGCGGACGTCGGCGCGCAGACCCGGTACGAGCGCTCGCTGCCGCTCGCCGACGCGCTTTGCGAGGACGTGCTGCTGGCCTACGCGATGAACGGCGATGACCTGCCGCCCGAGCACGGCGCACCGCTCCGCCTCGTGGTCCCGGGCTGGTACGGCATGGCGTCGGTGAAGTGGCTTGAGCGCCTGCGAGTGCTCGAGCGTCGCTTCGACGGGTTCTTCCAGGTGAAACGCTATGTCGTGGGGGACAGGCCGCTGCGCGAGATCGCGCCACGAGCGCTGACAGCCTGGCCTCGTGATGGGGACCGCCTCGCAGCGCACCCGTTCCTGGCGCGCGGGTACGCGTGGACCGGCCTGGGCGATGTGGCGCGTGTGGAGGTGTCCACCGATGGCGGCCGCACCTGGAGCGATGCGACCCTCGGCGACGCGCCCTCGCGCTATGCCTGGCGTCCGTGGCATGCCGCGATCGACCCGCGCGCGAGCGGCCAGCTCGTCTTGATCGCGCGCGCCGTGACAACGGACGGCGCCACGCAGCCACTCGAAGAGGTGCGCACCGCGCTTGGCTACGCGAACAACGCTGTGCGTCCGGTCAGCTTCGAGATCGCCTAGGCGGTGCGCGCCGGCTCTGCGCCACTGAAACGCTCGCGCATGTCCGCGGCAAAGCAGGTCTCGATGACCGGAGCGAGCAGGGGCGCCGAAGCGACGACCTGATCGAGCAGGGCCTGTCCACCGACGACGTTCGATTCGGCACCGGAGTGGAGATTGAGCTTGCCCTCGTCGATGCCGTCGTAGACGCGCCCTTCCTCCCGGTCGTATACGGGTAGGCGCGCGGGATTGCGGCCGTCGAACCACGCACGCGCTTGGCGCCAGAGCTCGTCGAAGCGCGGCTCCTCAGCGACACGACGAAGGGACTCCGTGGCGTAGACCGCGGATGCGACGCCGTACGGCTGCACGACCGGCTCGTTGAATGCGGCCTCGATCTGCGGCGCGAGATAGGTCAGCGCGCTCTGTCGCGCGACCGCGATGAGATCGTCGCGTCCGAGGAACACCCCGGCCTCGGCGAGGACGCCCTCCTGCGTGTGACCCCAGAGATGCGGCTCCTGTTGATCGGGGTTGTCGAACAGCACGCCCGCGCGCCGGCAGGCCGCGATCTCGTCGCACCATCTCGGCAGCTCCGAGCGCAGCTCGGGGAACGCGCCGGCGCGCAGCAGCTCGAGCGATGTCAGCACGTGGATCGATCGGATGTCCGCCGGAACATCACGCGCGGCGCGGATGTGATCGAGACCGCGCTCGAGCCCGACGCGCGCGCGCTCCTCGCCGAGCGTGAGCGTCGCGCGCGCGAGGGCGCGCACTCCACGAGCGTGCCAGAAGTTGCCGCCAGGGAAGGACGTGACGCCCAGCAAGTTGCGCTCGCCCGACCATTCGGTGATGAAGTTCACGAACCGACCATCCTCCAGCTGCATGTAGAGGAGGAAGTCGAGGAGCCCGAGCGCCCACTGACGCATGCGCGGCAGACCGGTGGCGGACCACACGTCCGTGAACAGGATCAGCGCGCGGGCCGCATCGTCGACACAGGCGACGCCTTCGAAACCACGGTCGGCCGCGGGGAGGGTGCGATCAGCGGCGTCGGCGTAGACCGCGATGGCGCAAGCGCGTTCGCCCGCGGACTCGACCGGGACGGTGAGTCGAGCGAGTTGGCGCAGCACCCAGTTACACCTTCACGAGCCGTTCAGCCGCGCCCCGCCAGGGCTCGAGGCTGTTCACGATGTCGCGCACGTCGAAGTCGGCCGCCGCGACGACGGAATCGGCGGCGCCGTAATACATCCGGATCCGGCCTCCACCGAGGTCGACGTGACCGCAGGAGAAGATCGTCTCGTTGAAGAGGCCGGTGCGCTCGAACGGCTCGACCGGCTCGAGGATCGGCTGCGCGGAACGCGCGAGGATCTTTCGCGGATCGTCGGCGTCGAGCAGCACCGCGCCCATCGCATAGCGCGTGTCGCGGTCGACACCGTGATACAGCTCGAGCCAGCCGTCGTCGACGCGGAACGGGACGGCGGACGCGCCGGTGCGCAGCTCGTCCCAGTACTCCCACCGCGGCAGGCAGAGCGTCTCGTGACCACCCCACGAGAGGAGATCGTCGCTGAAGGCGATCCAGATGCCGCAGATGCGGCTGAAGGACTGCGGCATCGGCCGCGTGAGAGCGACGTAGCGGCCGCCGACCTTCTCGGGAAAGATCACCACGTCCTTGTGATCGGGCAGGAAGATCACGCCGTGCCGCTCGAATGAGCGGAAGTCGGTCGTCGTGGCGAGGCTGGTCGTGATCCCCCACCGCGAGACCGATACGTACGTGATGTGCCACTTGCCATCGATGAATGTGGCACGTGGGTCTTCGACGCCGTACTCCTCCATGTCGCCGTGGGGCGCGATCGCGGGCATATCGTCGATGGTGAACCTCACACCGTCGCGGCTTCGCGCGACGCGAAGGTGCGAGATCTGCGCGAGGAAGTCGATGTAGCCCTCGTTGGTCGCGTGGAGATTCCCCGTCGCGTTGCGGTAGCGGATCGAGCGTGGGTCGCGCAGGTCGAGGCCGGGCAGGTTGGCGGGTATGTACGCGACGGTGATCCGCGGCGTTTGACCGTCGCGCCGATCGAGGAAAGCCATGCCCACGAGCTGTTCTTTGCGATAGTGCGCGGGAAGGGGCTGAAGGATCGGATGTGGCGCATCGAGATCGACCGTGAGCGCGTCGGGACCGGGCGCGACATCGGTGCGCGGTCGCTCGGCGATGCGCAGGAGCAGGATGATCTCGTCCCCCACCCTCGCGGCCGCGGCGTTGAAGACCGACACGACCTCGAGCGACGGCTGCGACGGCTTGACGTCGCGGGCCGTGATGAGCGGATTCTGGGGAAGTCGATCGCCCAGATTCATGCGATCGGGGTCGCCTCGTCTTGGAGCCCTTCTTCCAGAAGCGGCTCTTCCGCGACCGGACGTGGCTCCTCTGCAAGGCGCGGCGGCTCGGGCGCGGGGAGCCCCGTCTCGGGGGCCAGGCGGTGGTCGAGGACGTCGCGCATCATCGCCAGCACGCGGCGGCCGATCGCCGGCCACGCCATCTCCTTGCCGTACTCATACGCGCGGGTCTCGAGCTCGCGCTTGCGCTGCGGGTCGGCGAGCACCGAGTTCACGGCCGTGGCGACCGCCGGCGCGTCGCGGAACGGCACCAGGATGCCGCGACCGCTTGCCAGCACTTCCTGCGCGTGAAGGTACGGCGTCGACACGATCGCCTTGCCGGCGCCGAGCGCGTAGGCGAGGGTGCCGCTCGTGATCTGGTTCGGGTCGAGGTACGGGGTCACGTAGACGTCGGTCGCAAGGAGGTAGTCCACGACCTCGCGCTGGGTGAGGTATTGATTGACGAACTTCACGTGATCCCGCATGCCGAGCCGGGCAGCGGACGCGATGAGCGAGTTCCGGTATGTCTCGCCCTCCCGCTTCTGCAGCTCCGGGTGAGTCTGGCCGACGACGAGATAGAGAGCGGTGGGATGGCGCGCGACGATCTCGGGCATCGCCTCGATGACGTACTCGAGACCCTTGCGCGGGTCCACCAGACCGAATGTCGAAACGATCGGCCGCTCTTCGACGCCGAGCTGGCGCTTGAGGCGATGCCGGCCGCGCGGCTCGATCGCCGGCATGCCGTGCTCGATGACCACCGCGGGCCGCGTCACGCCGTAGACCTCACGAAGAAGGCGAGCGGCGGTGGTGCCCATCACCACGACCTGGTCGCTGTGCTCGGAGATGAAGCGAACGGTCTCGAGGGCCCACGGCTCCGGCTTCGGCGCGACGGTGTGCAGCGTCGTCACCACCGGCTTGGTGCAGCTCTCGAGGAAGACACGCAGGTGGTCGTCGTACGTGCCGTCGTGCCAGACGCCATAGAGGCCGAACTCGTGCTGCACGTTGACGATGTCCACGTTCGATGCGCTGATCGCGAGCGCGGCGTCGCGATATGTGCTCGCCTCTTCCTGGTGGATACGCCAGCGCACCTCGGGGCCATACGCGCGCGCAGCACCCGGTTCATTGATCGCGGCGGCGAAGATCCGCACGGACGGGTCGGCGGACTTCACTGCGGCCGAAAGGTCGGCAGTGAACGTGGCGATGCCGCAGCGGCGAGGCACCGAGGACGCGACGAAGGCAATACGCATCAGCAGCATCTTCCCGACTGGGCGCTCGTTTGGAGGTTTGCTGGCACCCGCGGAGGGCGCCGGGAGCGAGGGTCGTAGAGGGGAGTGCCCGCACTCAGTGTACGGCTAGCGAGAGCCCTCGATAGGCAACCCGGCGTTCCGCCAAGCGTTGAATCCACCACGCAGATTCGACGCCGTGATGCCGTGTCGTTCGAATATCCCCGTCGCGAGACTCGAACGAACACCGCTCGCGCAGTACACGACGAGCGCTTGCTCGCGCGGAACTTCATCGATGCGCTGCTCGAGCTGCTCGTAGGGGATGTGCTGTGCACCAGGTACATGACCTTCCACGAATTCGGATCGCTCCCGCACGTCGACGACACGCGCGCCGTCCTCCGCGAGCCGTCCCGCGGTACGCGCATCGAGCTGCTGCGTCGTCGCGGTGGCGTCGTCGGACGCCGCGATCGGCTCCGCATAGCCGCGGACGTCATCGAAACCGATGATCGATAGCTGAGCCCGCAGCCGTTCCGCCTGTTCCTCGTCGCGCGTCAGCAGCACGATCGGGGTGCCGTACGGGACGACCGCGCCGCAGCGCACGGCGAACCCGTCGTTGCCGACGATGTTGAGCGCGCCACGGCGATGGCTGGCGCCGTACAGGTGCGGCGGCCGCGGGTCCAGGAGCGCGGCGGCCTGCGGCAGCGGATCGCTGAGCAGCGGGAGCGGTCGCCGATCGGGGAGCGTCGCGCCATGGTGATTGAGCGCGCGCACGTGCGAGTAGTACGCGGGCGCGACGGGCAAGCCTTTCGCGATCGCGACGCGGAAGTCGCGGAACTCACCGCCCGCGGCACGGGCGATCTCGTTGTGGCGGCGCTCGAAGCCAAGCGTCGTCCACCGCGAGCCCGCGACGCCCGCCGAGCACGCGCTCCCGCCGCCGTGCGTCGGGAACACCGCGACGTAGTCGGCGAGGCTGAGCACCTTCTCACGCAGCGTCGCGTACGCGTCCCGCGCGAGCCGTTCCTCGAGCTCGGGACCGAGGAGATCGACCCGCGCGATGTGGCCCACGAGCAGCGCGCCCCCGCTGAAGAGGTACTGCGGATCGTCGGCGCGGCGCAGGTCGCTGACGAGGAAGGCGACGTGCTCGGGCGTGTGCCCTGGCGTCGCAACGCAGCGCACGCGCAGCGCGCCGACGTCGCACGTCTCGCCGTCCTGGAGCGCGCTGTGCGTGTATTCGATCCTCGCATCCCGTCCCGTGACGACGGCGATGGGCCGCAGCTCAGCCAGCGCGCGCGAGCCGGAGAGGTAGTCGTTGTGCACGTGCGTCTCGAACGAGTGCGTGATGAGGACATCGAGCTTCGAGGCGGCGGCGAGATACGCATCGACAGCGCGGTCCGGGTCGACGAGGAACGCCACGCCGGCATCGGGATCCGCCACCAGATAGCTCGCATGACCCAGGCCCGCATCGAAGAACTGCTGCAGCAGCACCGCCGAACGATACCGCCGCGCCGGACGCTAGAGCGGGCCGTACCCCGCGTAGCCAAGCACGCTCGGCAGCACCGAACCGAAGAGGTAACCGGCGATGCCGGCGAACGCGGCGAGCGCGACGACCTCGAGGCCGGAGCGGATCGGGTTGGCCTTCGTCCATCGCGTCTTGACCACGCCGATGCCGAACACGACGAAGGCGCAGAGCACGATCGACGCGATCGGGGCGTTGGCGATCGGAAGGAACAGATACGGAAGGATCGGGACGAGCGACGCGAGACCGAAGGCACCGCCCATCACGATGGCGCCCTGCAGAGCGCCGGGGCCCTCCTCGATCACCAGGCCCAGCTCCTTTTCGACCATCGTCTTGAGCAGGACGGTCGGCTCACGAGCGAGCTCCGCCGCGACCCGTCGCGCCGCGGCTTCCGAGAGGCCCTCGGCCTCGAGCATGTACGCGACCTCCGCCTCGGCCTCAGCGGGTCGGTCGCGCACCTCTTCGCGCTCGTTCTCGATCTGCGCGAGATAGATCTCGCGCTGGCTTTTCGACGACAGGTATTCGCCCGCGGCCATGGAAAAGACGCCGGCGAGCGCAGATGCGATACCCGCGACCAGCACCGCGAACCGATCTCCGCTCGCGGCGCCGACCGTGCTCACGACCGCGAGCGTGCTCACGAGCCCGTCCTGCATCCCGAACAATGCTTCCCGGATCTCGCCGAGCAGCTCCGCTTCCTTGCGCTCGTCGATCAGGTGCTGCGCCAGCCATTCTCGATCGAGGTGACGCGCGTCGAACGCCGTGGGCTCCTCCGTCCCGCGCTTGCTCAGATGACCCGCCCGCGGCCGCCGCTGCCATCGACGAGCGGGAGCTTCGCGCGATCCCACGCGTTGACGCCGCCCTCGAGGTTCTCCGCCTCGTATCCGAGCTTGCGCAGGCCACGGACCGCCGCCTCGCTGCGTCCGCCGCTGCGACAGACGGCGACGATGGTCCGTTCCTTGGATAGCTCGCCCAGGCGGGCCGACAGCTGGCTCAGCGGTATGTGCTGGGCGCCATCGATGTGACCCGCTGCCCACTCGTCGTCTTCGCGGACGTCGAGGAGATGGAAGTCCGACCGTCGCTTGCTGAATTCGTCGACCTGCATGTGGTGATTCTGCTACGACGAGCCGGAGGGCGCCGGTGCGGAAACACGCACCCGCACAATGAGTGCGTGACCAAGCGTCGGGTGTTTCGTCACGGTCTACGCGCAGGCGCGAGCGGACAAGCGCTGGTCGAGACCGCGCTCTCGCTGTCCCTGCTTGTATTCACGATCCTCGGCGGAGCGGACATGGCCCGCGCGTTCGCGGCCCAGCTCGCCGTCCAGAACTCCGCCCGCGCCGGCGCCGAGGCCGCGGTGACACGTGCCGCGACCACCGACCCGCAGATCACCGCGTATGTCACCGACGAGCTCGGACGTGTCGCCGGCGTCGACCCCTCGCTCGCCACGATCACGGTCACGCATACGACCGGTGCCCTGGGCGAGTCGCTCGTGAACGTGCGCGTGCAGTACACGTACCGAACGCTTGCGCCCTGGCCGTTCGTGCCGAACTCGCTGCTGCTCGACAAGACGGCGACATTCAGGAACTACCCGTGAGTGCTGACGAGAACAGCACTGGCGCCGAAACCCGATTGACCCTGGAGCGAGGGATGAAGGCGCGCGGAGGCGGCACCGAGGGCCCCCGCGCGCGAGGGGTCCCCGTCCCGAAGGGACGGGGTTTCGCGCGTAGAGAGGGTTTCGGTGCCGGCGACGCGCGCCGTCGCCCGAGCGACGACCGGGCGCAAGCGTTGGTCGAGACCGCGCTCGTCTTACCGCTCCTCCTCCTATTGATCGTCGGTCTCTTTGATGTGGGCCGGGCGGTGTGGCTCAGCAACACGCTTGCGACGGCGGTGCGCGAGGGATCGCGCT
>JBDUCG010000069.1:0-8015 GCA_040003565.1 Chloroflexota bacterium
GGGTTCATCGACCCGGCCTGGGACGGGCACATCACGCTCGAGCTCTCGAACGTGAACACGATCCCGATCACGCTCTACCCCGGGATGCGCATCGGCCAGCTGTCGTTCTTCCCCCTCAGCAGCCCGGCGGAGCGCCCGTACGGGTCGCCGGAGCTCGGCTCGAGCTACCAGGGCCAGATCGGGCCGACGCCGTCGCGCTATCGGCTCGACACACCGCGGAAGCCGTAGATGTGCGGGACGTGTCTGCTCCTCGTGTTCCTTGAGGCCTTCGTCAACATCGTCGCGCAGGGGCTGGTGCTCTTCATCTTCATCCGGGTGATCATGTCGTGGGTCCCGATCCGTCTTCCGTACGGGGTGAGCGATCTGGTTTGGAATGTGACCGAGCCAGTGCTGTCGCCGATCCGCCGCTACATGCCGATCGCGGGTGGGATGGACTTCTCGCCGTTCATCGCGCTGCTGCTGATCCAGATCCTCGCGAGCATCATCCTGCGCGTGCTTCCGCCGGCGATCCCGAACCCGTCGTTCTGATGCTCGCCGTCCGCCGCGACGGCGGCGGGCCGCGTTTAGCGAAATGACGGCGTCGGGGCGGTCGTATGGACGGAGAATGACCACCCATGCCAGCCTGGCTGCCCTCCTGCCCGCGGCCTTCGCCCGCGCCGGCCGGGTGACCTTCGCCGACGCCGTCCGCGACAACCAGGACGAGGTCTACGGGGTCGCGCTCCGGATCCTCGGCGACCGCGACGCGGCCCGCGAAGCGGCCAGTGCGGCCTTCCTCAAGGCTTATCGCAGCTGGCATCGCTACGACCAGACCCGCCCCGTCCGGCACTGGCTGCTGCGGATCGCCGCCAACGAGGCGATCAGCGTGGGCCGTTCGCGCACCCGCGAGCGGGCCCGCACCGCAAGCGTCGACGACGCGGCCGGCGTGGCCGACCCCGAGCTCACGCCGGACCAGGCGCTCGTGGCGCGCGAGGAGCGTGAACGCGTGCGCATCGCCGTCGCCGGCCTGCCCGAGCTTTACCGCGTTCCCGTCGTGCTGCGCTATTTCAGCGAGCTGTCACTCGAGGAGATCGCGGCCGTGACCGGCCGGCCGGCGGCGACGGTCGGGGTACAGCTGCTCCGCGCGCGCACGATGCTGCGCGCGTCGCTGGAGGCACGACCGTGATCGATCGCGAGGGCGACGTGTTGGACGAGACGACGCTGCGGCGCGCCCTGCGCCTTGAGGCGGACGAGCGCGCGCCGCGTTTCGACTCCGCGGCGATCGCGGCGGCAGCTCGGACGCAGCCGCGTCTGGCCGTGGCGAGCGCGTTGGTCGCGCTCGCGTTCGGCACCGTTGGTGTCATCGGGATCTGGGCCGTCGTAGTGATGGCGATCCCGGCGTTCGTCGCGGACGCTTTCGATCTCGGTCTGGGAGCGCTCGCGATGCTCGCCGTCCCGGCGAGCACCGTTGCGGACCTGGTCCAGCAGCCGGTGGTTCCGCTGAGCCTGTTCGTCGCGCTCGCGATCGCGACGGCGCACGAGCTACGAGAAAGGGTGAGTCATGTCAGCGCGTCTTGAACGGAGCATTACGAACAAGGTCGTCGCCGGTGTGTGCGGCGGCATCGCGGAATACCTCCAGGTCGACCCCACGCTGGTGCGCGTCTTCTTCGTGGTCGGGTCGATCATCACCTGGGGTCTGGGTCTGCTCGGCTACATCGTCCTGATCGTGCTCATGCCGCTGCCGGGCCAGCCGACGCCGTTCGTGAAGACGTCCGGCGTCACGACCATGACGGTCGAAGGCGCCGCGAATAGTGACCCAGCGACGACCCCGCTCGCAGCGACACCGACACCGGTCGACCCTGAGGCCGCCGAGCGACGGCGCGCGATGGGCGGTCTCTTCCTGATCGCGCTGGGCGTGCTCTTCCTTCTGAGCAACAGTGGCGTATTCCGCATCGTTCGCTGGGATCTCGCGTGGCCGCTCGTCTTCATCGCGATCGGCGCGCTGCTGCTCGCGCAGCGGGTCCGGCGATGACCGTTCGCCGTGGCCTCTTCTGGCCGCTGCTGCTCATCACGATCGGCCTCATCTTCCTGTTGGTGAATTTCGGCTTCATCCCCGGCGTGACGGCGCTGTCTCTCCTGAACCTCTGGCCGCTGCTCCTCATCCTCGCGGGCGTCGACATCGCGATCGGCCGGCGGTGGCCGCTTGCCGCGCTCGGGATCGACGTCGGAGTGATCGCGCTTGGGCTCGCTCTCCTCGCCACGCAGCCGACGTTCATCGGCGGTCCGTTCTTCACGTTCGGTGACGCGCTCGGCCAGCGCGACGTGACGGTCGCCCGGGCGGAGGTCGGGTCGCTATCGCTCGACATCAATGGCGGCGCGGGACGCTTCCGCGTTAGTGGCGGGAGCGCGATGCTCGTTGAGGCCCACAGCACGAACGACGACCTGCGCCTGCAGCGCTCGGACGTGAGCCCGACGCGTGCCGACGTGCGGATCGATCAGAGCGGAACACGTCGGGTGGGTGGCGTGACCACCAACGTCGAGGCCCGCGTCGCCAGCGACGTCCCCACCGACCTCTCGATCAACGGCGGCGCGGGTGAATTCGTCATCGACCTTCGGGACGTCATGGTCCGCAGCGCCGAGCTGAACGTCGGCGCCGCCACGCTCACGATCACGCTCCCGAAGCCGACGGCGGAGGTGACGATCGACGTGAACGCGGGTGCTTCGAGCATCGTCATCGAAGTACCCGACGGCGTCGAAGTGCGCGTGACGACGAAAGGCGCGATCTTGACGCTGCGTAGCTCCAACCCGCGCGTCGCGGCGAGCGGCAACGCGGCCGAGACGTCCGGCTACACCACGGCGACCGCGCGTGTCATCGTGCGCGTCACCGCGGGGGCGAGCTCGGTCAGCGTTCGGTAACATCGCGGCGCATGTTGCGTCGCTGGCTCGAGCCCGTACTCAACGCGCAGGCCGTGTGGGCCGATCCGCTCGGCGATCTCTTCCAGAAGATCTTCCGCGCGATCTACGATCCGTTCCCGGCCGTTGAGGATTTCCTCCACGGGACGTGGCTCGGTCATCCGCTCCATCCGATGCTGACCGACGTCCCGATCGGCGCGTTCATCGTCGGCACGACCCTCGACATCGTCGGGCAGCCGACCGGAGCGACATGGGCGATCGGCGTGGGCTTTGTCAGCATGCTCGCGGCGGCGCTCGCGGGGTACGCGGACTACCTCGATCTCGAAGGCACGAGCAAGCGCGTTGGCAGCCTCCACTCGACGTCGATGCTGCTCGCGGCGGTCCTCTATTTCGTGTCGCTGGGCGCGCGCGTTGGCTGGTTTCCGTTGGGCGAGAGCGTCGCCGCGTGGACGGCCGGCGTCGGCCTCGTGCTCGTCCTCGTCGGCGGCTACCTTGGTGGCGAGCTCGTCTTCAACCTGGGAAGTCAGGTCGATCGCCACGCCTGGCGCGGCGGCGGTGCGAAGTGGCAGTCCCTCGACCTCGACAGCGTGCCCGAGGACAAGCTGACCAAGGCGAAGGCAGGCGCACAGACGCTCGTTGTCCTGCGGCGCGGAGAGAAGATCTTCGCCCTGCACGACACCTGCTCCCATCAGGGATGCTCGCTGTCCGAGGGAAAGCTGGTCGACGATGGAAAGCGCATCGAGTGCAAGTGCCATGGATCGCGCTTCGAGCTCGCGGACGGCAGCGTGAACCGCGGACCCGCGGTGTTCCCGCAACCGAGGTACGACGTTCGCCGCAGCGAGGGCAAGATCGAGGTCAAGCGGAGCCGCTGAATCACCGCCGAGCGGTCGCTCGTTCGGCGATACTGTCGGCGTGGCTGAAGCGACCGACACCATTGGCCGCGTCGCGGCGAAAGTCCTTACGCTCGCCGACCTCGAGCTGGAGACGCTGCGCGCCCTGAACTCCGAGTACCTCAAGCATCATCCGGAAGAGGTCGCCGCCTTCCTCAATGAGCGTTCGCCCGAGGACACCGCGCTTCTCCTCGCCCGGGCTCCAACGCCGTCGGCCGCGGCGCAGATCCTCGAGCGACTGAACCCTCGGGTCGCCGCGGAGGTGCTGACCCTGCTCGACGACGTCCTGGTCCGCGCGATGCTCGCCGTCACGAATCCCGTGAAAGCGGCGCCGATCATCGGCGGTCTGGATTCCGCCGGACGCGAGACGCAGCTCGCCCGGCTCGACGAGCGCGTCGCGCAGCAGATCCGCGAAATGCTCGCGTACCCGGCCGAGTCCGCCGGCGCGCTCATGGACCCGCGGATCAGCGCGTTCGGCCCGGACACGACCGTCGAAGAGGCGCTGCGCAAGATGCGGACGTTCAAGGAGAAGGAGCTCGGCTCGATCTACCTGATGGACCGCGATGGCAGGCTTGCCGGCGCCGTGCCCCTGGGCGAGATCGCGACCGCCGAACCCGAAACCCCGCTCCGCGACCTCATCAAGGGGGAGCCCGTGTCGGTCTTCGTCAACGCGTCCCGCGAGGAGATCGTGAAAGCACTCGATGAGCGACGCGTCGCGACGCTGCCGGTCGTCGACTCAGAGTCGAAGCTGGTCGGCGTGATCCGCTACCGAACGCTCGTCGCGGCCGCGGAGGCGGAGGCGACGATGGGCATCCAAACGATGGTCGGTGTCGGCAAGGAGGAGCGCGCGCTGTCGCGCGTGCGCTTCGCCGTCCGGTCACGGCTGCCATGGCTCGAGATCAACCTCGCGACCGCGTTCGCGGCCGCCTTCGTCGTCGGCCTGTTCGAGGGCACGATCGCGCAGTTCACGGCGCTCGCGGTGCTCATGCCGGTGGTCGCGGGCCAGTCCGGCAACAGCGGGATGCAGGCGCTCGCCGTGACCATGCGCGGCCTGGCGCTGCGCGAGGTCCGGCCGACGCACTGGCCGCGGCTCATCTGGAAAGAAGCGGGCACCGGCATCATCAACGGCTTCGCCTGCGCCGCGGTGACCGCCGTCGCCGTGTACCTCTGGAGCCATAGTGCGGGTCTGGCGTTCGTGATCGGGACGGCGATGGTGATCTCGATGAGCCTGGCCGGCATGGCCGGTGCGGCAGTTCCGCTCGTGCTCAAGGCGCTCGGCCAGGACCCTGCGCAGTCATCGTCGATCGTGCTCACGACGATCACCGACATCAGTGGCTTCATGGCGTTCCTCGGTCTTGCGACGGTCTTCGCCAGTCTGCTCACATGAGCGCCGGCGTGCGTAGGGTCGCCGCGCTCGCCGCATTCCTCGCCGCCGCGCTGCTCTCCATCGCGCTCGCCGCGCCGGCCGCGGCTGACGACGGTTGGATCATCGAGCGCTTTTCGTCGGACATCGAGGTGCAGCGCGACGGCGGCCTCCTGATCACGGAGGGGATCGACGTCGACTTCCTGGGCCTCGTCGACCGGCACGGCATCTTCCGGGACATCCCGGTGCGTTACCAGTGGGACCCGGACCCAAAGATGGTGCGCGTGTACAAGGTCGACGTGCAGTCGGTCCGCGACGCGAACGGCCGTGGGCTCACCTATGAGACAAGCGACAGCGGCCCGAGCTTGCGGATCCGGATCGGTGACGCCGACCGGACCGTATCGGGGAAGCAGACCTATCGGATCATGTACCGCGTTCGTGGCGCGCTCAACACATTCGCCGATCACGACGAGCTGTTCTGGAACGTCAACGGCGGCGACTGGGATGTACCGATGCGTGCCGTGAGCGCGACGGTCCACACGGCGTTCGACGCGTTCACGTCCTCGACCTGCTACGAGGGGCCACTCGGCTCGACCAAGACCTGCCAGAGCTCGCTCTCGCCGCAGCGCGCCACGTTCAGCGCGACGACGCCGCTAGCCGCGGGGCAACAGCTCACGATCGTGACCGCGCTCCGCAAAGGCGCGGTCACGGTGCCGGCGCCGGTGCTCGAGCGTCGCGAACGCGGCGTGGACGAGTACTTCGAGGCCACGCCCTGGACGGTCGGCGGAGCGCTCCTCGTCCTCATCGGCGGGGTCGGGCTTGTCGCGTGGCGCTGGTGGACGGCGGGGCGTGACGACCGCGAGCACGAGACGATCGTCGCGGAGTACGAGCCGCCTGACCAGATCCGGCCCGCGCAAGCCGGTCTGCTCGTCGACGAGTCTGCGGATACGAAGGACGTGACCGCGACGATCGTCGACCTGGCGGTGCGCGGCTACCTCACGATCACCGAGATCCCGGCCAGCGGGATCTTCGGGAAGAAGGACTGGTCGCTGACTAGGCTTGGTAAGCCGGCGCTGGGGCTTCTGCCGTACGAGCAGACGATCCTCGATGGGCTGTTCGGCTACGGAGCGCTCGATGCGACTCAGAAAGCGGTCGTCTCGCTGATCCAGCGGTTCAGCGACCGCGCCGGCGCCGCCGACGCGACGCGTGCCGAATTCGAGTCGACGCCGACCGACGAAGTGACGATCTCGGCGCTGAAGCAGCACTTCTACACCACGCTCGCGAAGGCACAGCGCGAGCTGTACTCCGCGTCGGTCGCGAGCCGCTGGTTCGCGGCGGATCCGCAGCGCGTCCGGCAGATCTATGCGGCGCTCGGCGTGGGCGCGATCGTCGTCGCGGGATTCCTCGTGTTCCTGTTGGGCTCGTCGCTCGGCGCGGGTCTCATCGGACTTGCGGCGTTCGTGCCGGCAGGCGCGCTCCTGGGCGTCTCGTCGCGCATGCCCCGCAAGACCCGCGAGGGCGCGGAGCTGCTGCGCCGGACGCTCGGCTTCCGCCATTACATGGAGATCGCGGAGAAAGAGAGACAGCGGTTCGCCGAGCGCGAGAACATCTTTTCCGACTACCTGCCGTACGCGATCGTGTTCGGCTGTGTCGAGAAGTGGGCGCGCGCGTTCGCGGACATCGACGCCGTGAAGGCCACGTCCAGCTGGTACACCGGCAGCACGCTCGGGGCGTTCTCAGCGAACGATCTGTCGGGCAATCTCAGCGCGTTCTCGAGTCAGGTCTCCTCCAGCATCGCCGCGACTCCAGGTGGCAGCGGCGGCAGCGGCTTCAGCGGCGGTGGGTCCGGCGGAGGCGGGGGCGGCGGTGGCGGCGGCAGCTGGTGAGGCGACGCGTGATTCGCTGAGCTCCGACGCGACGCAGTAGCGACCGCCGCCCATGAGCTGGGCGCGGTCGGCGGCGGCGAGCGCGGCGCCGAGCAGCGCGACGGGCTCGGTCGCGTCGCGTGGGTACTCCGCAACGCCGATGCTGCAATGCACCGCACGTGCACGCCCGACCACGTCGAACGGCTCGGCGAGGACGAGCAGCAGGCGGACGGCGACGACCGCGGCGTCGTTGCTCGTCGTGAGCGCCGAGAGAATGACGAGGAACGAGTCATCGGACAGGCGCGCGGGCACGTCGCTGGCGCGAACGAACGCGGTGATCCGTTTCGCGAACTGGCGAATGACCTCGTCAGCCGTCGCTTGACCGTCAGGACCGTCACGCAGCTGCCGGAACCGGTCGAGCTTGAGGCTCATGAGACCGACGGAGCGCCTGTCGCGCTTCGCCATCGCCATGGCCTGCTCGATGTGGATCATGGCGACCTCGCGACCGGGCAGGCTCGTCAGGCCATCGATCAGACCGAGCGCCCGGAGCTGGGCGCGCGTGTCCTTGAGGCGGACGTGCGACGTCGCGTCCGTGAAGATGACGACCGTGAACGTGCGTCCGCCGACATCGAGCTTCGATTGGCGTATCTCCACCCACTTGCCGTCGCGGATCTCGACCAGCGACTGGGGTGTGGTCGTGAATTTGCCGACGTTGGCCTCGGCCGTCGTAACTGTTGACCATCCCGTGATCGCACCGGCGGCGGCATTCCAAAAGACCAGCTCGTTATCCGGTCCGACGATCGCGATGCCGTCGCGCGTTTCCCTCGCGAGTAGTGAGACAAGACCCAGCGACTCTGGATGGAGTATCGCGGGCAAGGTGCGCCGATCCGGGCCACGATCGTTCATCGCAGCATCGAGCATGGGACCCGTCGATACCGGCGCCATGACGGATCGGTCATCCTCATACTTTCGGCGTGAAGCGGGTGCTCATCACCGGCATGTCCGGGA
>JBDUCG010000070.1:0-7881 GCA_040003565.1 Chloroflexota bacterium
CCGGTCGCATCAACGACGACCGCGTACTGCGTCTCGTTCGCAAGGCCGAGCACGTCGCGCGGGTCGATGCGGATCGACTGCCTGGGCGTGATCGGGATGTCCTGCGACGCCGCAAGAGATCCGTCCTGGAAGCGGTACCAGGAGAGGTGCAGGCTCGTCGCCGTCGCGCTCTGCAACACGAGCGGCGTCGACCAGCCATCGGAGCCGCCAAGCCGTCGCGTGACGTTGGGGAGGAAGAGGCGCGCCGCGGGCTGCGTGCTCGCGGAGTAGCCGGCCGCGGTCGTGTCGCCGATGACGTTCACGACGGCCGCGATCTTCCCGCCGGTGCCGCCGCTCCCCACGAACGAGTACTCGCCGTTCGCGAGGCAGCCCGCCGACGCGGCCGCGCCGCAGGTCGTCTGTGTCGTGTCGCCGTTGATGAAGCGCGGATCGAAGACCCACGCGGCGCCGGGCGCGACCGACGGTCCGGCGAACGTCGTCGTCCCGCTGCCGGCGAGCGGCGTGAACGTGAGCGACGGTGTGACGCTCGCGACGCCGGTGTTCTGCAGGACGATCGTCGAGAGGCCCTGCCCGACGCCGGACACGTTCTTCACCGCGTACGGGCCATAGATCGTGTCGGCGCCGCCGACGATGCCGTTCGCGGAGTACATGACCGGCGCGGCGACGGTCGGCGCGTCGAGGTGCGTATTGACGATGACGCTGAGCGGCTGGCTCGCGGTCACGGTGACGGCGTACTGCGTCTGATCGACCAGGTCGATCTCCGAGTTCGGGTCGATGAACTGCGAGCGGCCCGGCTCGACCTGGCGCGTGATGCTCGCGGTCTTCGTGCCGTCGAACGAGATGAACGATGCGGTCGCGGTCGTGCCCGCGGTGCCGACGTTCTGGATGATGATCGGCGTCACGAAGCCGAAGAAGCGGCGCACGATGTTCGGTAGCGACACCTTCGTCGCGCCGGAGGATGCGCCGACGTACGAGCCGGCCTCGGCGCGCGCGCCCGAGCCCTGATGCTCGTTCACGACGGCGACGATGTCGGTCATATAGCTCTTCACCACGACCGCGAACTGCGCGTCGTTCGCGAGATCGGCGTCGTTGTTCGGCACGTCGGCGAACGACTGACCCGGCTTCAGCGCGCAGATATCGCGGCGGGCGACCAGCACGCCGCTGCTGAAGCTGTAAAAGTCGACCTGCAGCGACGTGATCGTGAAGCGGTTGGTGTTCTGCACGATGAACGGCGTGTACCAGCCCGATGGACCGCCGAGCGTCTTGGTGATGTTCGGCAGGTACACCGTCGTGCTCGGCTGCGCGGGCCGTGCGCACTCCGCGGTGCCAGGCGTGAGCTGCCAGTTGAGGCGCGTGTTGCCGGCGTCGATCTGGACGTTGTGCGCCTCAAAGCGCTGATAGCCCTCTTTGTTGTAGTAGACGACCCAGAACGTCGGACCGGGCACGAAGCCGTCGACCTTGTAGTAGCCGTCGGCGTCGGTCGCGGTGGTGCACTGGGTCGGCGGGCCGAGCGTGACGCAGACGTTCGCGAGGGGGGCGCCGGTCGCCTTCGAGGTGATGTACCCGTCCAGGTAGGCGGTGGCCGCGGCCGCCGGGCGGGCGCCGCCCGCCAGCGTCGCGACGACGAACGCGGCGACGAACAGGAGCCTCAGGAAGCCACCGTGGGGGGCATGCATGGGGCTAAACGAGGGCAAGTGCGGCTAGTGACGGCGCAGCCGGCGCTCTGCCACCGAAGCGAGCTGGGCGACGAGTACCCCGAGCAGAAAGCCTCCCAGGACGTCGCTGGGCCAGTGCTCGGCCAGGTAGACGCGCGTGGCCATCATCAGCGCCACGGCCGCCACGGCCAGCCAGGACGGGACGCGGGCGACCCCGGCCAGGAAGGCGGTCCGGGCGACGTGGCCGCTGGGGAACGCGCCGGCGAAGGCGACGTGGGCGAAGGGGACGAGCTCGACCGTGCGGGACAGCTCCTTCGGCGGGATCGGCTGGGCGACCAGCGTCTTGAGCGCGATCTCGACCCCGGCGACGGCGACGAGCAGCAGCGGGATCCACGCATCAGGCCGGTGGCGCCAGAGACGCGCCACGGCGACGCCAAGGGCGATGCCACCGGCGACCTCGGCCTGCCCGAGGATGCCGACGGCCGACGCGAAGACGTCCAGCCACGGCGCGCGGACGGACTGGACGAGATCGACGAGCGCGCGGTCGATCTGCCGCAGCGTTCCGGTCGCGACGAGCACGCATAGGACGACGAGGCTCGCGGCGAGCAGCGCGATGCGGATCAGAGGTAGCTCTCGAAGTCGTCCTTGGTGCGGCGGAAGTACGCGAAGCCCACGACGAAGAGGACGAACGCGACCGCGGCGGAGTAGCCGAGCGTCCAGTCGGGCGGGAGACCGTCGAGGAGCGCGCGCTGATAGCCGACGACGACGCCGGTCATGGGGTTGAGCTGGAGCAGGAGCAGCTCGCGCGGGCGATCGGCGAGGAGCGTGATCGGGAAGAGCACCGGCGTGAGGAAGTACCACGCGAGGAGCACGATGCCGAGGATGTGCTCGACGTCGCGGTAGTGGACGTTGAGCGCTGCGAGCAGATACGCGAGGCCGAGGTTCATCACGATCTGCACGACCACGAGCAGCGGCAGCCACACCAGACCCTCGAGGTGGCGCGGGCCGAACACCGCGAGCACGCCGAAGAGGACGACAAGGCTGAGCACAAAGTTCACGAGCGACGAGAGGACGCTCGCCGCCGGGAGCAGCTGCAGCGGGAGCCGCACCTTCTTCACGATCGTCGCGTTCGAGACGATCGACGCCGCGCCGGACTGGAGCGAGTTCGCGAAGAACGTCCACGGCAGCAGACCGACGAAGAGGAAGACCGCGTACGACTGCTCCCCCGTCTCGGTGCGCGGCCGCGTCCCGAGCAGAACGCCGAAGAGGATCCAGAACACAACGAGCTGCAGCAGCGGGATGAGGAAGTTCCAGCCGAACCCGAGGACCGATCCCTTGTACCGCGAGCGGAGCTGGCGCCACGCGAAGTCGCCGAGCAGCTCGCGCCGTTCGATGAGCGCGCCGAGGTCAGCGATCACGGACGCGAGTATACGGTGCGTCACTAGTGGTACACTGCTTGCGATGCCAACGAAGAACCCTCGCGTGAATGTCGTCCTCGAGCGGCCTCTGTACGACGCGTTGGGTCGACTTGCGCGTCGTGAAGGCGCATCGCTCTCCACCAAGGCGCGCGACCTCTTGCGCGACGCTCTCGAAACCCACGAGGACGTCGCCCTCGCCGAGATCGCCGCTGAGCGCGAGCGGAGCCTGGGCCGGACCAAGACGCTGAGCCATGACGCCGTTTGGCGCCGTCGACCAAGGACGAGATCGCGCTGAGTGTCATACACCCTCCGCTATCACCCGAGGGTGGCCGACCAAGACCTCAAGTCCATTCCAGCCGAGAGCCGTACACGGATCGCGCGATCGATCGATGCTCGCCTGACGACCGCGCCGGAGCGCTACGGTGTTCCGCTGACCGGTTCGCTGCGTGGCTACTGGAAGCTGCGCGTCGGCGACTATCGCGTGGTCTTCAAGATCACGAGCGCTCACGTGCTGATCCTCGCGATCCTGCACCGCAAACACGTTTACGAGCGGGCATCGCGCCGGACGGAGTAGAGAGGCGGCATGGTCACTGGACCGAAAGCACGGACCGTGGCGCGGCTCCCTGGCGATCGGCGCGACGCGATCGCACTGAAGCTCTGGGAGTGGCCAGGCGACTTGCCCGCGACGCTGCTGCTTCACGGCATCGGCAACTACGGACGCTACTGGGATTTCTTTGCGGCGGCGATCGACGGGAAGTTGCGACTCGTCGCAACTGACGCGCGCGGGCACGGCGAGAGCGGACGGACCGCCGAGTACGCGCCGGAAGCGTTCGTCGATGACGCGGTCGCAGTGCTCGACGCGCTCGCGATCGACCGCGCGCTCGTCGTCGGGCACTCGATGGGCGGAACGCACGCGATCCGGCTGGCGGCCGCGCATCCGGATCGCGTCGAGCGACTCGTCGTTGTCGATGCTGGGCCCGAGGCGATGCCCGAAGGCGCGGAGCGGGCGCGGCGCCTCTCGCTCGATCGCCCCGAGCACTTCGCGAACGCGAACGAGGCGCTCGCCTACCTGCGGCGCACGTCACCGGGATACAGCGACGCCGTCTACGCGAACCGGATGCGCTGGCTGTTCAACGACGATCGCGGCGGCCTCGCGTGGCGCGCGAGCCGCGACGCACTGGCGTCGATCATGTCCGCCCGCCGCGGCGACCTGTGGGAACAGCTGCGCCGGGTGCGCTGCCCGGTGCTCGTCGTGCGGGGTACGCGATCGAATGTGCTCTCGGCCGACGTCGCGCGGCGCATGATCGACGCGCTACCTGACGGCCGCCTCCTCGAGCTCGACGCGGGACACAACGTCGCGTTCGATCGCCCGCGCGAGCTGGCCGATGCGGTGGTCGGCTTCGCCTCGAGCTAGGCGCGTGCCGGGGTGCGCTCCCGCTTCGACGCGCTCAGCACGGCGTCGGCGCGCGCGAGGAGATCGTCGCCGGACTCGCCCGGCCGGTAGCTCGCGATGCCGTAGCTGAACTGCGCCGGCCCGGACGGCCCGGGGAAGAGGACGGCCGTTTCTCCGACGCGCTCGGCGACGCGCTTTGCCGACACCTCGCTCGCTCGTGGAAGAAGGATCAGGAACTCGTCGCCACCGATCCGCAGCCCGAGGTCGGTCCCGCGGATCGCTCCATTGATCGCGCGCCCGAAGTTGCGAAGCAGTGCGTCGCCCGCGTGATGACCAAACTCGTCGTTCACCCGCTTGAGGCCGTCGATGTCGATGGCGATCGCGCTGAACGGCAGACCGGTCCGCGCAGCGTCCGCGACGAAGCGTGGAAGCTGCGCCTCAAGCGCGCGACGATTCGGAAGCGCAGTGAGCACGTCGGTCATGGCCATCGACCTGACGGCCACCGTCTCATCCGCGAGCCCCACCGCACGCTCGGTGGTGACTTCGCGATGACGGCCGGTGGCTCGCGCAACGGCAGCGCAGGCGGCGATGACCGTGGCGAGCAGCAGGAGCCGTGTGATCGTGTCGCCTTCAGGCGGGTCGCCGGCGGCCGCTGACGTGACGGCCATCACGGCGATCCCGGTGAAGACGAGTCCGCCCAGCAGGAGGATCTGGCGCACGCTTCCGGCCAGGATCAACACGACGGCGGGCACGACCAGGTAACCGCTGTGGCTGCTGTGCACGCCGCCGGTCAGAACGACCAGCACGAGAAGCACAAGCTCCGCAAGGGCCGTCGCGACGAAGACACGCAGCTCGCCGAACCACTGGTGCGGTACGAGCGTGAACCAGACGGTGCCGATCGCCGCGACCAGCGCCGCGGTGATGAGGAGTCCCTGGCGATCCGCTGGGGTCGTGCCGGGTGCGAGCGCATCGAGAACGAAGACGAAGACGATCCCGAAGACGACCGCGATGCTCGTCCCCCGCACCGCCCGGCGATAGTTCTGCTCCGCACGCTCCCGTTCGACGCTGCCGGCTTGCTCTGAGGCCTCGAGTTGGGATTCGGTGGGCTTGTCTTCCACTCCGGGATTCTGCGCGGGGCCTCTCGCCGCGACTACGGGGTCTTGCTGGGCGAGGGCGACGGTGACGCCGAGGGCGGCGCGACCGGGGACGCGGTCGGCACCGGGCTGGCGGTCGGCGACGGTGAGGGAAGCGGCGGGCAGCCGGTGCCGCCAGGCGTGAGCTCGATGGTCTGCAGGACGCCCGTGACCGTCACGTCCTTCGACTGATAACCGTCCGCGCAGACCAGCACCTTGGCGTTCTTTCCCGGGTGAGGCGAGACGATCGTGTTGACGGCTTCTGACGACGTCGCGAGGACCGTGTCGCCCTGGCGGATGTCGGCCTTCTGGATGTGCTTGTCGGGGCTGCCGGCCTCGACGATGAGCGCCGTCCACGACGTGGGCGTCATGCGGATCTCTTCCTGCGTCGTTGGGACGTTGGTCCGCAGGTAGGCGTTCGCGTCCACGCGCATCTTCGACTGGCGCGGCAGGTTCGAGAATTCGAAGTTCCCGTCCACGTCGGTGCCGACGACGCGCTGCCCGTGCGTGATCGACGCGTTGATGATCCCCTTGTCGGTGAAGTCGTCGACGACGCGGCCGCGCAGGTCGATCGTGTTCACCCAGCCACCGAGGACGGTGGCGATGAACAAGACGAGGATGGGGAGCACTGAGGCGTTCCGGTGCCTCAGAAGTCGGCGGATCAACTGCGGAAAAGGCTAACGGCCGGGCGCGCCGGCGTCGAATGCGTTAGCGGATCTCCCGGCTCAGGAACGCGAGGACGTGCTGTTCCCACTCGACGGTGTGCGTGTCGAACGCCTTCACGTGATCGCAGCCGGGGACGAGCCAGAGCTCGGTCTGCGGATTGGCGCTGGCGGCCTTCAGCTCGACGCCGTGATGGCGGAACACCGTCTTGTCGTTCTCGCACTGGATGAAGAGCCACGCGCGCTCGGGGTGATCGCGCACGACCTCCGCCGTCTTGATCACCGACAGGTCGAGGTCAAAGAAGATCCGCGACATCAGCACGATCCCGGGCGTGAACCAGCCCGGCAGCCCGGTGTAGTTCGTGGCGACCTCGCCGACGACCGTGCTGCCATCGGCGAACGCGGAATCCGTGATGACCGGTCCGATCGTCGGATCGGCCTTCACGGTCATGATCGCGCTGCCGCCGCCCATCGACTCGCCGATGATCGCGACGCGCTTCCGGTCGATGCCGGCCTTCTTCTGCGCGAAGTCGATGGCCCCGATGACGTCGCGCGGCTCGTACTCGCCAAGCGAGTAGCGCACGCCCTCGCTCTCACCGTGGCCGCGGAGATCGAAGAGGAGAACGGAGTAGCGGCTCGCGAGGAGGAACTGCGCGATCTTCTGCGGATCGAAGTCGGATTTGATCCGGTTGGCGCCGCGGCCGTGAACGATCACGACGGCGCGGTCAGCGGAGGTGACCGGGAACCACCATCCCTTAAGCAAGAGCCCGTCTGTGCTCTTGAAGGACACGTCCTCGTACGTCGCGGCGACGCTCGCGGCCGGCGGATCGAGCGGCTGACGCGTTGGCTTTGTCAGGCCGTCAGCGACCCTGTACGAGACACCGGCGTACGCCAGTAGTCCTAGTACGAAGAGGGCAGCCGCCCCGCGGACCGCCCAAATACGCCAATTCCTCACGCCAGGGGACGAACTGTACGCCTGGCGCACCTAACGTCGACGGGCGCTGACTCGTTCGACAGCTACATGGAGGTGTCTGTCCAAATGTTCGAAAAGCTCTTTTCTCTTCTCCTGCACGCCAAGGGCGGAGCCCTTGCGACTGTGCTCGTTATCGGCGCCAGCGGCGCCCTCGTGACCGCGACCGTCGCAAACGGAACGGCCACGGTGACGATCACACAGCCGAGCGCGGACACGTCGGCGGCGACGACGCCGAGCGACGCGACGAAGACGAACACGACAACGACCAACGCGATCCTCGCGCTCTTCAACCGCACGAGCGCGGAGAACGACCCGACCACGCCGGCGACGGGCGGTAACGGCTGCTCGGACGAGGCGCACGCGCGCAACGAGCAGATGAAGCGTGTCGACGCGGCGTTCAAGACCGATCACGCGGCTGTCCTCGCGCTGAGCAAGGACGCCCCGAAGACCGACGCCGCCCGCAAGCTCGTCAAGGACGCCGACAAGGCGATCAAGGACATCCGTCAGGCCGCCGTGAAGGCGATCCACGCGACGTTCAAGTCGGCCGACTGCAAGGACAAGGACGACGAGGACAAGGACAACGAAGACGAGAACGACAACGAGGACGACGACAACGGCTCGACGACGGGTACCACGACCGGTACGAC